>JADGEG010000164.1 GCA_016744485.1 Arcobacter sp.
ATGAAAATACTAGATTTTATATTAATGAAAAAAATATAACGAAATATAATGAATATAATAATATATTAATATTTCATATATCAGCAAGGATGAGAGATAATCAATTAGAATATAAAAAACTTGAAAATATAATTAATTCATTAAATGAAAAAATTTATATTACAGCTGAGCCAAAAGACTTTAATATAGCAAAAAAACTTGCAAAACAAACAAAAGCAATTTTTGTTCAAACAACATCATTTTTGGATTTAGGAGCTTTTGTAAAAAAAGCAAAATTATTTATAACATTAGAAGGAGGATCAATGCATTTAGCACCAGCCATTGGAATAAAAACTATTGCATTATTCGGAAAATCTAATGTAAATACATGGTATCCATGGGGATATAAAGAACTGGTTATAAAAAGTTTAAACAAAAAAGCTAATGATATTGATGAAAATCTAGTTATAAAACGGATTAAAGAAAATTTATGAAAATATTTGAAAATATTATTTCATTTTTTTTACAAAAAAACCAAATAATAAAAACAAACACAGTTCCAATCAACGATATAAATGAAATTTATTGTTTTTCAAATACAGCTATAGGGGATACTCTTTTTAATACTCCTGTATTTAAAAGTTTAAAAATAAATTTTCCAAATAAAAAAATAATAGCAATATTAAATCCTGTAAATTATACTTTATTTCAAGAGAATAAAGATATTGATGAAATTATACTTTATAGTGGAAAAACTAAACATTTTTTTCAAACTTTAAAAGAATTAAAAAAAAGAAAACCAAAATTAATTTTACTTTTACACTCAAATGATCCACAGGCAACTTCTATTTCAGTTTTAAGTGGAGCAAAATACATAATTAAAATTCCTAATTTTAGTAATAAGTTCAACCTATGGCATACAAATCTAGCAACAAAAGCTGTTAAAAATAAACATGGTATTTTTAACAGACTAAAACAATTAGAACTTTTAGGAATTAAAAGCAATGATTGCCGAATGCACTTACCTTTAAAAGAAAAATGGACAAATCAAATTAATAGTTATTTTAATAATAACAACTCTACACTTATAGGCTTCCAAATAGGAGCATCAACACTTAGTAGAATGTGGTTCGCAAAAAACTGGATAGAACTTGGAAAAAAACTACTAAAAGATTATCCAAATATAAATATAGTTTTGACAGGTTCGCCAAATGAAAAAAAATTGACAAAAGAGGTAGAAGAAGGAATAAATGATAAAAGAGTTTTAAACTTAGCAGGAAAATTTAGCCTAGGTGAGGCTGCTGCTTTAATTGGAAAACTTAAATTACTTATAACACCTGATACAGGTCCTCTTCACATCGCAATAGCATTAAAAATACCTACTATTGGTTTTTTTGTTGTTGCACATCACAGTGGCAGCAATGCATGCTATGACAAAGATATTCACCTTTATATTCAAAAAGAAAAAACTTGCGAGCCTTGCATAGGAAAAAATTGTAAATTTGCAAAATGCATGCTTCAAATTGAAGTTGATGAAGTGATTAAAAAAGGAACTAAATATTTTAAATCTTAAAAAAATAAAAAAAACACTGATAAAAAAATATAAATACTTAAACTGTTTCAGATTTAAAGGTAAAAAAATATTAATTTTAAGTGATTCACATGGAGGAGTTTTTGAGTATATTCATGATAATAATTTACTTAACCCTCATATAATTAATGCTGAAATAATAGGTGGTGCTACTGCTTATGGATTAGCCAAAGAACATTCTAAAACTAATAGTTTTAATAAATATAAAAATGGATTACAAAGATTCAAAAGCTATAATACAATTTTAATTCAATTAGGTGAAGTAGATGCATCTTTCATTTTGTGGAAAAAGATGCAAAGTGAAAATTTAAGTATTGAACAAACAATACAATTATCAATTTTTGGATATGAAAAATTAATAAAACATTTAAAATCATTAAATAATAAAACAATAATTATAACTGGAGCAATTTTACCAACTCTTAAAGATTCACAAAAAGCTGGTGAAAGTGCTGTTTTGAGAAATACAATAAATATATCGCAGTTAAAAAGAACAAATTTAATTTTAAAGTATAATGAAGCATTACAGAAATTATCAAATCAATATAATTTAAGTTATATTGATATTACAAATGAAACCATAAACAAAAATACAGGAATGATTAAAGATTATTATTTGCATGATAGCAAAATAGATCATCATCAATCATTTAAAAAAACATCTTTACTATGGGTAAAAAAAATGGAGTTAATAATATGAAGAATATACTAATAGTTTCACATGGAGCTGCATTAGGAGGAAGTCCTATTTCTGCTTTAAACATAGGAAGATATATAAACAAAAATAAATTTAATACTGTTTATGTATTTGGAGAAAATGGTCCAATTGTAGATTTAGCAAAAAAAGAAGGTTTTAAAGTTTATGTAATTAAAAAAAGAGGTTTTCTTTCAATTCCAATGATATTTGATTTTTTAAAAATTATAAAAAAAGAAAAAATTGATTTAATTCATTTAAATACTTTGACTTCTTATTACAAATATCCAGCAATTGCAAGTAAACTTTTAAATAAAAAAACTGTATGGTTTGTGAGAGAAAATCCTGAAGAGAAAAGATGCATAAAACTTTCTAATTATATAAATAGGTTTTCTAATACAATTGTTACTGTTTCATATGATACAGCTAATCACATGTATTATGCAAATAAAAACAAGCTTATGACTATTCATAATGGAATTAATATAGATTTCAATGACAAAATAAATATAGATTCTGCTTATGAAATCCTAAATTTAAATAAAAACCATACATATATTACAACCATAGCTTCTCTAGAACAAAGAAAAGGTATTTTAGAATTAATTGAGAGTTTCAATCAAATAAAAGATGAAATAAATAAAAATACTATTCTGTTAATAATTGGTAAAGATAGAACTGAAAAAAAAGAATATTTGAAAAAAATCAAGAATAAAATTAAAGAATATGATTTAAAAGATAAAGTAATTTTATACGGTGAAAGTAAAAATATAAAAGAAATTATGAATATTTCTAAAGTTTTCATACTAAATGCTTATTGGGAAGGACTTTCAAGAGTTTTACTTGAAGCAATGATTTGTTCTAAACCAATTATAGCAAGTCATAATGGCGGAAATAAAGAACAAGTTTTTGATAATCTTAATGGATATACATTTGAAGCAGGAAATATTCAAGAATTATCACATAATTTACTAAAAGTTTTAAACTCTGACCTAAATAAATTTGGAGAAAATTCTAAACAACTTGCAATAGAAAAATTCAATATAAAAGATACAACAACTAAGATTGAAAATTTATATAAATCCTTGATATAAAATTTTTAATTTCTTCTTCTTGTTTTTTTGTAATAGAATACAGATTACTTATTTCACTCTCATATGGTGCTTTAAATATAAAACTAAAAGGAGTGCCTTTTACATTTGATTCAATAATTAAAACATTTTTTCCTGTTGGTCTTTGTTCTACCATGTGACATGGACCAGCAAAATTAATAAGTGGAACTTGAAAAGTATCTGCTATATAACTATTCCCCGTGTCTGATGAGAAATAAAAATTCATTTGAGAAATATAATATCCTAAATTTTGTAATTGAACTTTTCCAAGTAAAGAAATAATTGGATTTTTTAAATTAAAATTTTCAATTTGATTTAAATAAATCATTTCATTTTCTAGCCCAAAGATGTAATATTCACATTCAAAATTTTCAAATATATTAAAAACTCTTTTCCAAGTATTAACATCAATAGTTTTTAAACTATTTCCTGCACTTAAACTTAGTCCTATTTTGAATTTATTTGAATTAATAAGGTTTGTTTTAGTTTTTATCAAAGGTATGTTTTTTCTAAATTTTTCTAAATCACTTTCACCTAATAATTTTAAATAATTTTTTAAAGTTAAATCGTTAATAGAATGATTTATTTTGATCATACCTAACATCAATAATTTTTCATACCACTTTGTTGAATAATGTTGAATAGTAGTAATATTTTTTGAAAAACTAGTTTTGGCAATAAAAAGGTTAAAACTATTTGGCATTACAATATAAATATTTTCATAATTATTCCAAAATATTTTTAAAATATTTTTAAGTTTATTTTTTTTGAACTCATTAATAAAATATATATTTTCAATTCTATCATCATTTTTAGCAAAATTATAGTTAATTTTATCTATAATAA
>JADGEG010000165.1 GCA_016744485.1 Arcobacter sp.
TTTATTTAATATATCTTTTATATATTTATACACAAAAGCAAAACTATCACCAATTGATCAAATTTCACAAACAATAAACAATAAAAATGCCTTAATTATAACAAATAGAAGTATAGAAATTTTAAGAAATAAAGATTTTATAGTAATTGATAAATTTTATAAAGAACAAGTAAATTATTATAAAAAATCAAAAAATGTTTATATAATTACAAATAATAAAAATGAGAAAAAATATATTTATTCTTATAAAGGTCGTTTTATAGGGGAGCATGAGGTTTATTTATATTTTTATAATTAATAAATTAAATATGATTTACTTTAATTTTAAGTTTGCTTTAATTTTTATTCTAATAGACTAATTTAAATTTATTTTTTAAAAGAGGCATAATGAATGATGATATGATTTTGATGAAAAATATAGACAAATTTTATGATGATTTCCATGTTTTAAAAAATATAAATTTTAATGTAAGACAAGGTGAAATTGTTGTGGTTTGTGGTCCTAGTGGTTCTGGAAAATCAACTTTGATTCGTTGTATTAATGGTCTTGAAGATATAGATAGTGGAGATATCATAGTTGATACTATAAATATCTATGAAAATAAGAAAAATTTACAAAGTATCAGAAAAGAAGTTGGAATGGTATTTCAACATTTTAATCTTTTTCCTCATTTGACAATTTTAGAAAATATTTCCATCGCTCCTATTTTAGTGAAAAATACCCCAAAGAAAGAAATTAATAACATTGCGATAAAATTGCTAGAAAAAGTAAAATTAGAAGACAAAGCAAGTTCTTATCCTGGTGATTTATCAGGAGGACAAAAACAAAGAGTTGCTATTGCTAGATCTTTAGCAATGAAGCCAAAAATATTACTTTTTGATGAGCCAACATCAGCTTTGGATCCTGAAACCATAGGAGATGTTTTATCTGTTATGAAAGATTTGGCACAAGAGAAATATACTATTGTGTGTGTTACTCATGAAATGGGATTTGCAAAAGAAGTTGGAGATAGAATAGTGTTTATGGATGAAGGAAAAATAGTTGAAGAAAATAATCCTAAAGATTTTTTTAACAAACCAAGTAGTCAAAGAGCTAAACAATTTTTAAATGAAATTTTAATGCACTAAATTTAAAATTTTATAAAATTCAATTTTATCAAAAAGGAAAAACATGAAAAATTATTTGAGTAAAAGTTTATTAGCATTATTGGTAATATTTTTAAGTACAAATTTACTTGCAAATGATATTGATTTGTGGAAGAAATCTACTTTAAACAGTATTATCAGTAAAGGTGAATTAAGAGTTGGTATGGAGCCTGGTTATATGCCTTTTGAAATGAAAGACAAAAAAGGTCGAATTATAGGTTATGATGTAGATATGGCTAAAAAAATGGCTAAAGAAATGGGTGTTAAATTAAAATTAGTTCCTACATCGTGGGATGGAATTATTGCAGGATTAATAACAAATAAATTTGATATTATTATGTCAGGTATGACTATAACACAAGCAAGAAATTTGAAAATTAATTTTGCAAATCCTTATATAGTCGTTGGACAAACAATCATGATGAAAAAATCTTTAGCTTCTAAAGTAAAAACAGCAAAAGATTTAGATAAAAAAGGATATATCGTAGTTACGAAACTTGGTGTTACAGGAGAAGTTGCTACACGAAAATTCTTTAAAAAAGCAAAAATACTTACTTTTGAAACAGAAGCAGATGGTGCAGCTGAAGTATTAAGTGGAAGAGCAGATGCTTTTGTTTATGACCAGCCTTATAATGTACTATTTATGACAAATAAAGGAAAAGGAAAATTAATTCATTTAGATACTCCTTTAACTTATGAACCTCTTGGATGGGCTATAAGAAAAGGTGATCCTGATTTCCTTAATTGGTTAAATAACTTTTTAAGACAGATGGAAGAAGATAAAGTTGTAAACTTTTCAGATAACCTATATAAAAAATGGTTAGTTGATACTAAGTGGCTTAAAAGAGTTCAATAAATATGTCTAAACGAAAACAATCCTTATTGCAAAATAAACAACTAGGGCATCTTCTTGCCTTAGGTTTTTATATAATATTAGGATATTTTTTATATATAGCTGCTTCAAATATGAATTATGTATGGAAATGGAATTCTATACCACAGTATTTTATATATACTGAAAACACTACATTAGAAGCTCCAAGTGATGGTAAATTAATTTTAGAAAAAGATATTTATTATTTGCAAAAAACTGACGAAAAAATAAAACTAAATCTAGATGACTCATATAATTTTGAATATAAAATAGGTGAAGATCTTTATGAAGGTGATTTAATTGCTAGCAAATCTGAAAAAAAAATAGGACCAGTTTTACAAGGTCTTGGAGTAACACTTCAAATATCTTTTTTTGCAATTATTTTAACTTTTATAATTGGTACTATTATAGCTTTTATGAAATTATCTTCTTATATATTTTTAAGAGATATTGCTACAGTTTATATTACAATTGTTAGAGGAACACCTTTATTGGTTCAAATCTTTTTGTTTTATTTTATAGTTGCTAACATATTTGAATTAGATAGATTTATCGCAGGGACTTTAGCGCTTGGTATTTTTTTTGGTGCATATGTAGCAGAAGTATTAAGAGGTGCTATTCAATCTATTGATAAAGGACAACTAGAAGCCGCCAATTCTTTAGGTATTCCAAAATTTCAAGCAATGAGATATATTATATTACCTCAAGCTTTTAAACGAGCATTACCTACATTAATTGGAGAAGCAATAGCTTTAGTTAAAGATTCATCTTTGGTATCAGTTATTGCAATTACTGATTTAACAAAAGTAGGAAAAGAAATAGTGGCAAATACTTTTTCACCATTTGAGACATGGATTGTAATTGCACTTGTTTATTTATCTATTACTTCACTATTGAGTTACTTAGGACATATTTTGGAGAAAAAAATGGAAGCAAAAGGAGGTCTTAGTTAAATTGAGTATTTTTTTCGACAACTTATTACAACATTCTATTATATTTTTTGCTCTTTTAAATCCTCTTGGGATTAGTGCTGTAGTATTGTCCTTATTAGGACAAGATGTAACAAAGATACAAATGAAAGAAGTAGCTTTTAAATCAAGCTTAACTATTATTTTTGCTTTTTTTATTGTATTAATAGGCGGTAATTTTATTCTAAGTGTTTTTGGAATAAACACTAATTCTATAAAAGTAATAGGTGGAATAGTTCTTATTTTAATGGCTTTAGAAATGATAAGAGGTAATAAACAAAAAACAAACTCAACAAATGAAAGTGTCAATACACAAGATGATTTATCTGTCGTTCCTATTGGAATACCTATTATTTTTGGGCCTGGTCTTTTTTCTACAATTATAATTGTTAAGCAAGAAGCACAAAATTTTTATGATATCACGGCCATTATTATTGCTTTTTTAATTAATGCTTTATTAATTTATTTAGCCTTTAAAAATTCTTTATACCTTAGAAATTATTTAGGACAAACTGGGCAAAATGTTGTAACTAAAATTATGGGTTTAATTGTAGGTGCTATTGCGGTGCAATTTATAATAAGTGGAAGTGTTAATTTAGTAAAGACTTATTTGTGATTTTGGATGTTTTTTTAAAAGGCTTTATTGTTACTATTTCATTAATTGTAGCAATTGGTGCTCAAAATGCTTATGTATTAAAGTTGGGACTTTTAAAACAACATATTTTACCTGCTATTTTACTTTGTATCTTTTTTGATTTTCTTTTAATTACTATAGGAGTTTTAGGACTTGGGTTTTTTATTCAAGGTAATCAAGTTCTAATAAATTCAATTGCGATTTTTGGAATAGTATTCTTACTATCTTATGCTTTTATATCTTTTAAGTCTGCTTTTAAGAATGAAAGTTTAATAATAGATAAAAATGCAAAAACCAACCCTTTAAAAGAAGTAATTTCTCTTGTTTTAGTATTCACTCTTTTAAATCCTCATACTTATTTAGATACCATTTTACTAATAGGTGGAATTGGAGCTACTGTTCAAAATTCTTTAAAAGTATATTTTTTATTAGGTTCAGTATTAGCTTCATCTGTATGGTTTTTTACTTTAGGATTTGGTTCAAGACTTTTAATACCACTTTTTAAAAAATCAATAACTTGGAAAATACTAGATATATTAATTGGTTTTTTAATGTTATTTATTGC
>JADGEG010000166.1 GCA_016744485.1 Arcobacter sp.
CTATATATGATACTAAGTGATTTTACAGATATATTGTTTAAATTTTATAAAGATAGCTTGTCTTCTTATTATGATATACAATATTTTCCAGCTTCAAGAACTGGCTTTGTCTTAGCTTTTGATGAAATTGTATCTGGACTTTTAAGAGATAAATATCGTGGACAATCTAGCTCAGCAAAACTCACAAAACCAACAATAGATTTTATAACAAATTTTTCAGATACCAAAACCAGTAAATTTAATTTAAATTTTTTAAATGCTTTTGGCTCAAATAAAAATAATTTAGAAAATAAAGAATATAGAGTAAAATTAGTTAATTTTTTACAAAATAATATAATCAAAGGTAAGATTGAAGAAGAAGATTTAGATGATAATTATAAAAGTTTTTATTTAAAAACAAAAAATAATACAAAACTAGATTTACATTTAGCATCTTCTGCTACACTTGAGACATTACCTTTTATTGTATTTTTAAGAAATAACACAAATATTAAAAAAACACTTTTTGTAATTGAAGAACCAGAAGCACATCTTCATCCTAAAGCACAAGTACAAATGGCTAAGTTTTTAGTAATGCTCTCAAATACTGGTGCAAAAGTAATAGTTACTACTCATAGTGATTATATTTTAAATGAAATAAATAATTGTATTAAATTAAGCACTATTAATAAAGAAAACGATTTTTCAATTTCAAAAAATAAAGTATCTGCCTATTTGTTTAAAAATGAAGAAAATGAAACAACAGTAAATGAACTTAAAATTGATAAATACGGAATTGCAAACGATAATTTTGATGAAGTTTTAGATGAGTTGTTAGATAGAAGTAGTGAATTAACGGAAACCATAATAAATAATGAGTGATTTATTAGATAGTATATTTCAAGTTATTAATGAATGCAAGGAAAATGAGTGCAAAATTAATAAAAAAGATATACAAAAGATTTATAAGCCTGATTTAGGTATATTAGATAAAAAATTGAAAAAAGAATTATTTGGAAATATGAAACAAGTAAGCCTTTGTGATTGTGTTATTATAAAAAAAAATAATCATATATTATTACTTGAAATTAAATGTGGTACAGTAACAAATAGTATATTAAAAGAAACTATTACACAAATTTCAAATGTATATAAAATATTAGAAAATAAAAAGATAAAAGTAAATAAGTGCATTTTGATTTGTAAAAAATTTAGTGATGTTATGTTAAAAAAGAGTATTTTAACAAAAAGGATTAATGGCATTCCATTAACTAATAAAACTTTCAAAAATACTGCACTAGAAATTTAAAGGAAAAAAAATGTTAAAAATTGCCATAATTGGAGTAGGAACTGTTGGTTCTAGTGTTGCTAATATATTAAGAGATAATAAAGATATTATTTGTTCTCGTGCAGGAATGCAGTTAATTCCTAGTATTGGTGTTGTTAATAACTTAAATAAAAAAAGAGATGTTAGTATAAAACTAACAGACGATATTGATTTAGTATTAGAAGATGATAGTATTGATATTATTGTTGAACTTATGGGTGGTGTTACACAAGCTTATGAAGTTGTGAAAAAAGCCTTAACAAAAGGTAAAGCTGTTGTTACTGCAAATAAAGCACTTTTAGCATATCACAGATATGAGCTTCAAGAACTTGCAGGCGATATTCCTTTTGAATTTGAAGCAGCAGTTGCAGGAGGAATTCCTATTATAAATGCTCTAAGAGAAGGTCTAACTGCAAATCATATAGAAAGTATGAAAGGTATTATGAACGGTACTTGTAATTATATGCTAACTCGTATGATAAATGATGGTGTTGCTTATGATGATATCTTAAAAGAATCACAAGATTTAGGTTATGCAGAAGCTGATCCTTCTTTTGATGTAGGTGGTTTTGATGCAGCACACAAGCTTCTTATATTAGCTTCAATCGCATATGGAATAGATGCTAAACCTGAAGATATTTTAATTGAAGGTATTGAAAATATTACAAGTGAAGATATTGAATTTGCAAATGAATTTGATTATTGTGTAAAACTTTTAGGGATTGCTAAGAAAGTTGGAAAGCAAATTGAACTTCGTGTAAATTCTGCATTTATACCAAATACACAAATGCTTACAAAAGTAGATGGAGTTATGAATGGTATTTCTGTAATTGGAGATAAAGTTGGTGAAACTATGTACTATGGAGCTGGTGCAGGTGGGGATGCTACAGCATCTGCAGTTATTGCTAATATAGTTGATATTGCAAGACGTGGTAAAGGTTCACCTATGTTAGGCTTTAAGTCTGAAAACCTTGAAAATCTTATCTTAATGTCAAAAGATGATATAAAAACAAAATATTATTTACGACTTAGAGTTGAAGATAAAACAGGAGCTTTAGCAAAAGTTTCAAGTATCTTAGCAAATCATAACATTTCTATTGAAAAAATGCTTCAAAAACCTGTAAATAAAACTTGTGTACATCTTCTTTTATCAACTCACACTTGTATGGAAAAAGATATCAATCAAGCTTTAAAAACACTTGAAGATGAGATAGTTGTGACAAAAAAACCTGCTATGATTAGAATTGAGGATTAGATTTTAAAAATATCAACTAAGGAATAATGTGCAAAATAAAAAACTACTTACACAAGATATTCCTTCTTTACTAAAATCAATAGCTATTCCTGCAAGTACAGGAATGTTTTTTAATACTATGTATAATGTAGTAGATACTTTTTATGCTGGGCTTATTTCTACACAAGCAATAGCTGCTTTATCTTTGTCTTTTATGATATTTTTTATGATTATTGGTTTAGGGTATGGGTTTTCATCTGCAATTACTTCTTTAATAGGAAATGCACTTGGGGCAAAAAAATATTTTTTAGCTAGTTTATATGCTCATAAGGGTATTTTGTTTTTGCAAATTATAGCTATTTTTTTAACAATTTTGGGATTAAGTACTTCTTCTTATTTATTAGAATTTTTAGGTGCAAGTGGGGAATATCTAAAAATATCTTTAGACTATATAGATACCATTTTATGTGGAACAATATTTTTTATGACAAATTTTGCTTTAAACCCTATTTTAGTATCAAGAGGAGATACTAAAACATATAGGAATGTTTTAATATTTGGTTTTATAGCAAATTGTATTTTAAATCCTTTGTTTATATATGGATTTTTATTTATTCCTGCTATGGGGATAAAAGGCATTGCATTTGCCACTGTTTTAATTCAAGTTATGAGTGTATTTTATATGTTCTATAAAGTTTTACAAACAAAGTTAATTTCTTTTTCTAAATTAAAATATTTTTTACCAAATACAAAAATATATAAGGCTTTTATAAAACAAGGCATTCCATCTAGTATTAATATGTTAATTATGTCATTTGGTTCAATGATTTTAATATACTTTGTTTCTTTATATGGTATTAAAGCAGTAGCTGGTTATGGCATTGGTTTTAGGGTTGAACAAATTATGTTACTTCCTGCTTTAGGTCTTAGTTCAGCCGTTTTATCTTTGGCATCAAATAATTTTGGAGCTAGGCAATACGATAGAGTAAACTTGATTGTTAAAAAAGCACTACAATATGGTTTTTATATTTCAACATTTGGCATTATATTTTTATATATTTTTGGTAAATTAATAAGCTCTATGTTTGATAATGATATAGAAGTTATAAATTATAGTTTCGAGTATCTTTTAATAGAAGTATGGGTTTTTTATGCTTATATTATTTTATTTATTTGTGTTTCAACACTTCAAGCTATTAAAAAACCTACAATGATAATATATATTGCATTATATAGACAAATTATTGCAAAATTATTAGTTGCTTATCTTGTTGTTATCTA
Organism: Arcobacter sp.; assembly: GCA_016744485.1. GTDB lineage: Bacteria > Campylobacterota > Campylobacteria > Campylobacterales > Arcobacteraceae > BB30. The sequence goes on from JADGEG010000166.1 coordinate 3,822, forward strand.
TTGGCAATTAGATTTTATTTATTTATGGCTTGGGGTACTAATTATGATTTATTCAGCAGCAGTATTTACTCTAATATATACAAAAAATATTTTAAAAAGTGTTACAAGTAAAAAATCAAAATGAGTGGCTAAACTTGTATGAATAAATTAATTTTAGATGACATATATTTACTTGCAAAAGGTGGGGAGAGATCTTGTTATATTCACCCACATGATGAAACAAAAGTTATAAAAGTTTTACATACTCTTGGAAGTCATAATAATCAAAATGAATTAGAATATTCATATATAAAATATTTAAAAAAAAATAATAAAGATTTATCCCAGATTGCCAAATGTTATAA
>JADGEG010000167.1 GCA_016744485.1 Arcobacter sp.
AAGCTATAGATGTTGATGTTGAGGCTACATTTACAAAAGGTTTACCATCTTTTACAATAGTTGGCATGGTAAACTCCTCAATTCAAGAATCAAGAGACAGAGTTAAATCAGCTTTATTAACAAATGAATTTAAATTTCCACCTAAAAAAATAACCATAAACCTAGCTCCCTCAGAAATTAAAAAACAAGGAACACAATTTGATTTATCAATTGCTTTATTAATAGCACTTTATGATAAGAAAAAAATTACGTTTGATAATTTTCATATATTTGGTGAATTATCTTTAAATGGTGAAATTAAAGACAATAACTCTATTTTCCCAATAGTATTATCTTTAGCAAAGCAAGGTTTAATAAGAAAAATTTTAGTTTGCAAAACAAGTGCAAAAAAATTATCTAAAATACCAAATATCAACATATATATAGCAAATAATTTAACAAAAGCTATTGAGTTTTTTACCTTTAGCAATCAAGATGATTTCTTATATAAATCTGATTTTATAGGATACGAAACTATAAAAGTAAGAGATGAAGTATTTTATTTAAATAAAGAATATTTATTAGACTTTAATGAAGTAAAAGGTCAAAGCATAGCAAAAAAAGCAGCAATGATAAGTGCAGCAGGAAGTCATAATATTTTATTTGAAGGAAGTCCAGGTTGTGGTAAGACTATGATTTCAAAAAGGCTTCCTTATATTATGACTCCTATGAGTTTAGATGAAATATTAGAAAATGCAAAACTAGAAGCTTTAGATTTAAAGGAACCTAGTTTTAAACCAATAAGAGTATATAGAAGTCCTCATCATAGTTCAACTAAAGCATCAATATTTGGAGGAGGTAGTATAAATGCTAAAATTGGTGAAATAGCCTTGTGTAATAATGGTATATTGTTTTTTGATGAATTACCACATTTTGCAAAAAATATACTTGAAGCTTTAAGAGAACCTTTAGAAGATAATAAGATATTAATAAGTAGGGTAAATTCTAAAATATTATATCAAACAAAATTTGTTTTTGTTTGTGCTATGAACCCTTGCCCTTGTGGTAATTTATTATCAGGACAAAAAGAATGTCGTTGTTCTCAATTAGAAATTGCACGATATAAAAATAAACTCTCAGATCCTTTTTTAGATCGTATTGATTTATATGTTATTATGAGCGAAACATCCTTAGATGATAAATCAAATATAAATTCAAAACAAATACATCAACAAGTAATAAATGCTTTTATCATGCAAAAACAAAGAGGACAAAAAGAATTAAATGGAAAACTTTGCGATGAAGGTATAGTTAAATACTGTACTTTAGATGATACTTGTCAAAATTTACTAAATAAAGCAATTCATAAATATTCTTTATCTTATAGAGGAATTAATAAAGTACTAAAAGTATCTAGAACTCTTGCTGATTTAAATTTAAGTACGAATATAACAAGTGCTCACTTGTTAGAAGCTTTATCTTACAGAAGAAAATAAATATATAATGATTTTATCACTATTGTTTTAAATTAAAAAAATAAATTGTTACCTACTGTTTTGGTCATTCTATATAGCCAAGTAGTACATATTTTATCCTTAAATAATAGAGTATATTCAAAAGGAATATTAAATTTAAATAATATGTTTAAAGATATAAATTTTTCAGTTCCATCGTATCTCAATGCAACAAATATTACTGTTGATTCTTTACATTTATCTTGGAGTGATAATTCAGAAGATGAAACATCTTTTAATATTTATCAAGATAATGTATTACTTGCAAGCTTAGATTCAAACAGTAGTAGCTATGATGTAAAAAATTTAACCGTAGGCACTACATATACTTATAAAGTTGAGGCTGTTAATAATCAAAACAGTATTGGATATTCAAGAGATCTTGAAATAACTATCGTAAATCATTTACCAGAAGTTAGAGTAGCATTACTCTTATTGTATAAGAGTACAAATGGTGATAATTGAACCAATAATAGAAATTGGTTAGCTAGAGAAGGGACTGAATGTACTTGGTATGGTGTAATATGTGATTATTATAATGAGAAAATACTTAGAGTATATCTTGAGAATAATAATTTAACAGGAACAATACCAAAAAAACTTGGTAATTTAAGAAAATTAAGAGGGTTAGAGCTTAGTGAAAACAATTTAAGTGGAGAATTACCAAAATCTTTATTAAGCTTAAAAGATGATTATACATCTAGGATCAATGGTTCAAGAGTAGAATTTAAAAAAGACGATGTAGTAGTACAAACTTTTACTTTTTCCAATGAAAAATAAAAAACAATATTTACTCCAGACAGCACTTTGATGAAGTAGTATTAATATTTTCAGGTGATGCCCAGAACTTTATAGAAATAGAGATATTTGCTAAAGAACAATAAAATTTACCAAATATTTAAAAGTAGCTTATAGGCTACTTTTTTATAACCTAAGACTTAATAAAAAAAATTAAAAGGAGTATTTTCTCCTATAAAAAAGTTAATAAAAATACATAATGGTTTTACTAAAAGTTTGAAGTTAAAATTAGTTGATGATTATCTAGTTCGTTATAAGAAAAAGTGATTATACTGGCACCCTTATTTTTTATTAAACCTAAATATTCTTCTTATTTTACCTTGTTAATACTAGGTTAATATAATATTAAAAAATCATTAAAACCTTAATGTCATAATTTCAGTACAACAAAATTAAGGAGAAGAAAATGAAAAAGAAAACAATATTAGGTTTAAGTTTAGCAGTTCTATTAGCAGGAGGAGCATTTGCTTATAGTATGAATGGTAATAAAGGTCAATGTGATGGTTCTAAAGGTTCTATGTTTGGTGGCAATAAATCAGCTATGATGCAAGGAGGGTTTCATAACAAAGAAATGTTTAAACATATGAAACGTGGAAAACACAATAGTATAAAGAATATTATATCTCAATTAAATTTAAGTAGTGAACAAAAGGCTAAATTATTTGAGTTAAGAAAAAGTCATATGAAAAATAAAACAACAATCAACAGTGCATTTACAAAAACATCTTTTAATAAAGCAAAATTTATTGAAATAATTAGTCAAAAAAAGAAAAATATGCTAAAATCTAAAGCACAAATGATAGAAAAAGCATATACTATTTTAACTATAAAACAAAAAGAACAATTAAAAGTGCTTTTAGATTTACAAGTAGAAAAAAGACAAAATAAATTCAAATAATAAAAGGATAATCTTTGATTCCAATTGCTATGGTAGAAGATGATACAGAATTAGCAGAAGTATTAATCCAATATTTAAAACAATTTAACATCGAAGTTACAAACTTTGAAGAGCCTTTTTTGGCTCTTTCTTCGTTAAAATTAAAAAAATATGAACTTATAATATTAGATTTAACACTTCCTGGTATGGATGGCTTGGATGTTTGTAAAATAATAGTAAAAGATTTTGATATCCCTATTATTATTTCAAGTGCAAGAAGTGATATAACAGATAAAGTTATAGCCTTGCAACTTGGTGCTGATGATTATTTACCAAAACCTTACGATCCAAGAGAATTAGAAGTAAGAATAAAAACAATTTTAAGAAGATATAATAAAATTCAAGAACCACAAGAAATTAGTAATAAACTTTTTATTTTAGATGAAAATAAAAAAGAAATCACAAAAAATAAAAAATATGTCAAGCTTACTGCCGCAGAATTTGAAGTTTTATCTTTATTAATAAAAAGAGAAGGTTTTATAGTATCAAGAGAAGATATATTTGATAATTCAGATTTATTAAATCAAGATTATGATAATTCAGGATCTTTAGCTGTTATAATTAATAGAATAAGGCATAAAATTGAAGATAACGTAAAAGATCCTATACATCTTCAAACAATCAGAGGAATGGGGTATAAATTTTTACAATGAAAAAACAATCAATATTTTTTACCATCACAGTTAGTTTAATCATATCAATACTTTTAGTAATTGTAAGTTTTATAATACTTATGACTCATAATTATAAACTTCAAGAAAAACAATTATTTGGAAAGTATGCTCCTATAATTCAAATGATAATAAGACAACATCATATAAAAAAATCTAACTTAAGCTTAATAAAAAGTTTAGAAGAAATAAATTATACATTACTTTCTAAAGTTGGACAAATTAATGCTATTACTTATAATCCTAATAC
>JADGEG010000168.1 GCA_016744485.1 Arcobacter sp.
TTCTATAGCTTCTTTGGAAGGAGCTGTTGATTTTTATCCAAATCCAACTTCAGGTATGCTAAACATAAATTTACCGCAAGCAGCTAATAGTAAAATTAATATTGTAATAACTAGAGATATACGCATATTTAAAAAAAATTCAAGTTCAATATACAAAAATAGCGCCAATTCAAAATATAAGAGATATATTAAATCAAAATGAAAAGTTTGATATTGAATTTAGAATGCCCATTGCTTATAAATAATAAATATTTTAGATATAGATAAGAATTAAATAGACTTTAAAATAATATTTTTCATATAAATAAAATATTTATTTATAGAATATAAGAAATATAATATAAAGATATTGTATACTCTTCTTTATAAATTATAATATAATAAGGAATAATATGCAGGATATGCAAAACAATATAAGTTACGACTCAAAAAGTTTACAAGCAAGTAAAATATTATTATGTGTATTATTATTTGTATCAATTTCATATTCTAAAACAAATAAAGCTATTTTATCAATAAATAACTTAGACTATTTAAACTATTTAGAAGATGAGAATAAAGAAAATAGTGAGCAACTAAAAAAAGACTGGATTAATCCAGTTTCTTTATCACTTTCAAAAAATTTAGGAGAAGTATATGATACAAACCAATTAAGAATAAGTATAAATCAAACTATTTTTAAAAATGGAGGTATTTATAAAGCAATAAAATATGCAAAATCTTTATATAAGTACAATAAATTAGATATACAAAATAGAAGAAAAAATTTAATAAAAGATGCTTATATTTTACTGTTTAATATTCATATAGTAGATTTAAATATTAGAAAAAATGAACTGTTATTAAAAAACAATAATATTAATATTACTATTAAAAAAGAACAAATTTTAAGTGGATTATTAGATACTAGTTATTTAGATAATGCAATTTTAGAATCAAATAAAACTAAAAATAATTTAGTAGAACTTAAATATAAAAAAATAGAATTAAATAATAAATTTAAAAATTTATCAAATGTCAATTATGAAAAATTTACTTTACCAAAATTAAAATTAAATAATAAAAAAGAATTTTTAAAGAATAATCTAAATCTTTTAAAATCACAAACAAGTATTGAAAAAAAGAAATATATTTGGGGTATGGCAGTTACAAAATATCTTCCTACTTTAAATGTAAAATTTGATTATTTAAAATATTTTGATATACACAAAAAGCATAATATTAAGGATAGTAGTAGTACAAATTATGGACTTGTACTAAATATTCCATTAGATTACAGTTCATTTAATGTAATAGAAGCTCAAAAAATATCTTATTTGAAAAATAAACTTAATTTTAAAAATAAACTACTAGAAGAAGAGAACTTTTTTAATACAAAACTAGCAAAATTAAATATGATTAAAAGTAAAAAGAAAATAGCACAAGATGATTATAAACTTTATGAATCATTATTAAAAGTTATGATAGAAGAACAAAATGCTGGAACTAAGACAAATAATGAAATTGATATTTTATTAAATTCACAAAAATTAAAATCTATTGATTTAAATATATATAAACTAGAAGAACAAATTGAGCTATTAATTTTGTACTCAAAACTTAAATAAAAAGATATATTTTAAAAGGAAATAATTGAATATAAAATATGAACTAAACAAGCATAACGAAATTTTTAAAGATTTTTTATTAGATATTAAAAACTATTTTAAAAATAATTCAAATACTATTCATAAAGCAAGAAATGAATTAAAAATAATTGAATATACAAATATACAAACAATAGTCAAATCTTTTAAAGTTCCAAATAAACTTAATCAAATTGTTTATACTTTTTTTAGAAATTCAAAAGCTAAAAAGTCATTTTTAAATGCAAAAAAATTACAAAATTTAAGTATAAAAACTCCTTTACCTATAGGATATATTGAGTTTTATGATGGTTTTTTATTGAAGCATAGTTTTTTTGTTTCAAAAAAATATAATTATGATTATACTATACGAGAACCTTTAAGAAATAAAGATTTAAAAAATAGAGAAGTAATTTTAAAACAATTTGTATCTTTTACTTATAATCTTCATGAAAATGAAGTTTATCATAAAGATTATTCTGCTGGTAATATTTTAGTTTCAAAAAAAGATGATAATAATTTTGAATTTTGTCTTGTAGACATAAATAGAATGGAATTTAAAAAAGTTGACTTAGTTTTAGCTTTAGGTAATTTTGCTAATTTATGGTTAGATGATGAGTCATCAAAACTTATAGCTAAACATTATGCAAAACTTGCAAATATTAAAGAAGGTATTGCCTTAGGTATTCTAAAAAAAGCCAATAACAAACTACAAAAATTTGTTTTACTTAAAAGAAAAATAAAAGAAAAATTAAAATGAATATATTAATTACAAGAGATGATAAAATAGGGGATTTTGTTTTAGCTTTGCCTATGATAAGAATTGCTAAAGATTTTTTTAAAGATGATAAAATCATAGTTTTAGTATCAAAAACTAACTATGAATTTGCTAAAAATATTGATTTTATTGATGATATTATTTTATATAAAGATAGTTTATTTTACTTAGTAAAGCTGATAAAAAGCAAAAATATTGATATAAGTTTTTGTGCATTTACTCATACAAAACTAGCACTTGCTTTATTATTAGCAGGTGTTAAAAAAAGATATGCACCTGCTAGTAAAATTGCACAAATATTTTCTAATTTCTCTGTTATACAAAGAAGAAGTAAAGTAAAAAAAACTGAATATGAGTACAATATTTTTTTATTAAAAGCTTATGATGATAATATATCTTTAGATTTTAAAAAATTAGTTTTAAATTTTACTAAAAATGAAATAAAAGAACAGTTTGAACTTTTTAAAACCAAGTATCAAATTAAAAATAAATACAAATATATAGTTTTTCATTCTGGTTGTGGTGGAAGTAGTGATGGAAATTTATTACTTGATGATTATATAAAACTTGCAAAAAGTATTTCTTTACAAGAAAGAGTGAAAATAATATTTACTTTTGGTCCTGATGATTTTAAAAATAAAGAATATATTAAAAATAAACTTGATTTTGATGCGATTTTATATGATTCAAAATTATCTTTGATTGATTTTTGTAAGCTTCTTAGTAATTTTGACTTATTCATTAGTACATCAACTGGTCCTATGCACCTTGCAGGTGCTGTTAATGTTAAAACTATTTCATTTTTTGGAAATAGTTTATTTGCAAGTTATAAAAGATGGGCTACAATTAACTTAAAAGAAAATCAAAATAATTTTAATATTCCTAATAATTATGATAGAGAATTTTATAGAAAAATTGAAAATAGATTAAAAACCTTAATTAAAAATAAATAAATATATTTTAAAATACAAAAGAAGTTTTTGGTTCTAAATAAATATTTTTATAAGTACCATTTTTATGGTAAAGTTTTAAAGTACATCTTTTACTTATCTCATACTTATGTGATTCATTTTCTTTATTACTAAGTCTTGAATATATTTTTCCATCATTTCCAAATGATATTTGTCCTAAACTTGATGTTTTATTGCAAGATAGTTTAATATTACTAATACCAAATTCTTGTGTTAACAGTACATATTTACTATTTTTATTATTTGTTTTACAAGCATTTGAAGAATATATATATTTATTGTTCAAAGCATCTTTTAAACTTTCACTTTGATTTGGATGCCCTGTATTATTTATATCACTATAAATGACATAATATAGACCTCCTACAGTTCTTTTACATCTAAAAAATTTTAAAGTCCATCTTTGTTTATGCCATAACTTATTATTTAAATCATATTTATTATCAATTAATGCTTTATATCTTACTTGTTTTAAGTAAAGTAAAATTTTTTTACTAGCATACTCTAAATCATTGTTAATTTTTTTGGGAATAAAAAATGAACTAAGTATACTTAATAGTACAATGACAAATATTAACTCTATTAATAAAAAAGAGTGTTTCACTAGAGTTTAACTAAATATACAGTATATAAATCTTTTTTATGATATGAAATAGTAAGTTTTTTATCAAAATGGGCTAGTTTTTTTCCTGTCT
>JADGEG010000169.1 GCA_016744485.1 Arcobacter sp.
ATTTTATATTTTATTCTAATTTTAGGAATAAGAATATTAAATTAAGTGGTTTGTTTTTATAGGGATATTATAAATGTCATGTCCTTGCATTATTTAACTTTATTTTTTTTGTAGAACATTTTATAAGTTTTAAAATAATTTGATTAAATTTTTACATACTTACAGGATTTTTATAAAAAATAATTTGGTGCTTCATTTGTAATTGTTACATCATGAACATGACTTTCTTTTAATCCAGCACTTGTTATTTCAACAAATTGGGCATTTTTTTGAAAAATATTAATAGTTGAAGAACCTAAATAACCCATTGAAGATTTTAGCCCTCCTGCCATTTGGTGAATAATATCTGCAATAGATCCTCTATATGCGACTCTTCCTTCTATGCCCTCAGGTACTAATTTATCACTTGCTATTCCATCTTGAAAATACCTATCTGTACTTCCTTTTTCCATAGCACCAATTGAGCCCATACCTCTATATGATTTAAATTTTCTTCCTTGAAATAATATCAAATCTCCTGGACTCTCATCAGTTCCAGCTAATGCAGATCCCATCATTACACAACTAGCCCCTACAGCTAATGCTTTTGCTACATCACCTGAATATTTAATACCACCATCAGCAATTACAGGAATATCAAATTTAGAAGCTTCAATCGCACATTCATCAATAGCAGATATCTGAGGTACTCCAACACCTGCGACTATTCTTGTTGTACAAATAGAACCAGGACCAATACCTACTTTTACAGCATTGACACCTGCTTGTATTAAGGCTCGTGTACCATCAGCAGTTGCTACATTTCCTGCAATGATTTCTACATCTAAAAGTTTTTTTATTTCTTTTACTGTATTTATAATACCACTTGAGTGTCCATGTGCTGAATCTAAAACTAAAACATCAACACCAATTTTAACCAATGCTTTTGCTCTGTCAATTTGTCCAACTCCAATAGCAGCTCCCACTCTTAAACGTCCAAATTCATCTTTATTGGAATTTGGATATTCGATTTTTTTGTTTATATCTTTTATTGTGATTAATCCCATTAATTTATTATTTTCTATAATAGGCAATTTTTCAATTTTATTTGCATGCATAATATCAGCTGCTGCATCAAGTGTAGTACCAACTTTAGATGTTATTAAAGGCATATTAGTCATTTTATCTTCAATTTTTTTTGTAAAATCTTTTGTAAACCTCATATCCCTATTTGTAATGATTCCTAATAAATTATTGTCATCATCAACAACTGGAATACCAGATATTTTATATGAAGCCATGATATCTTCAGCATCTTGTAAGGTTTGCTCTTTTCTAATAGTAATTGGATCTATTATCATACCTGATTCAGATTTTTTTACTTTTTGAACTTGTAAAGCTTGTGCTTGTATATCCATATTTTTATGTATGATACCAATTCCTCCAAGTCTTGCCATAGCAATTGCAGCATCGCATTCAGTAACCGTATCCATAGCAGCACTTACAAAAGGAATATTTAAAGTAATATTTTTTGTAAGTTTGGATTTTAAGCATACTTCTTTTGGTAAAATATTTGAAGCAGCAGGGACTAGTAAAACATCTTCAAAAGTTAAGGCTCTTTTTATAATCTTCATATACAATCCTATTTTATATTATTTTTTATAGTTTATTATTTTCTCTAAGCTCAAAGCTCCATCAAATAAAGTTTGTTCATCAAATGAATTTGCAATAAACTGTAATCCTATTGGCATATTATTTTTATCTTTACCAACAGGTAATGAAATAGCTGGCAGACCTGCTAAATTTATAGAAAGTGTATATATATCACTTAAATACATTTCTAAAGAAGTTTTAAAAGCACCAAATTTAGGTGCAGTTGTAGGTGCAACAGGTGAAAGAATTAAATCTGCATCTTCAAATATCTTATCATACTCATCTTTTATAAGATGTCTTACTTTTTGTGCTTTTATATAATAAGCATCATAATAACCTGAACTTAAAACAAAAGAACCTAATAAAATTCTTTTTTGTACTTCTTTTCCAAAACCTTGTGATTTAGTTTTTATATAAACATCTTGTAGGGATTTTCCATCTTTTCTATTTCCATATCTTATACCATCAAATCTTGATAAATTTGCAGATGCTTCAGCAGTTGCAACAATATAATATGATGATAATATTTTTGAAGTATCAAGCATTTTTTTCTTTATAATTTTATGTCCATTATCTTTTAATACTTTAATAGTATTTGCAAATTCTTTTTGAATACAAGAACTAGCCTGTGAAGTAAAGTCATCAATTATTGCTATTGTTAATTTTTTATTTGAATTTAAATTTGTACTTACTTTTTCATAAGATATATTTGCAGATGTTGAATCTAAAGGATCATATCCTGCAATAATATCATATAAAATTGCAGCATCTTCTACATTTTGAGTAATTGGACCACATTGATCTAAAGACGAAGAATATGCTGTAATTCCATACCTTGAAACTCTTCCATAAGTAGGTTTCATACCTACACAACCACAATAAGCAGCAGGTTGTCGTACACTTCCTCCTGTATCGGTACCTAGTGCAGCAATTGCAATACCAGCAGCAACAGCTGCAGCACTACCACCTGAACTGCCACCTGGAACCCTTGAGTAATCACTTGGATTTAATGTTTTTCCATAACATGAAGTTTCCGTTGAACTTCCCATGGCAAATTCATCCATGTTTGTTTTACCAAAGGCACTTAATCCAGCTTTTTCTAAATTAGAAATGACACTTGCATTATATGGAGAAATATAAGATTTTAAAATATTACTAGCAGATGTTGTTTCCCAATTTTTTACATTAATATTATTTTTAATCGCAATTGGAATACCAAAACCAGATTTAGAAATATTTTTTGATGTTAATTGTTCAATATAAGCGTAACTTTTATCATTTTGTATTTTTTTTTCTAAATCTTTTCTAAGTTTTATAAGCTCATCACTATTTAATTTTAGTGCCTCTTTTAAAGTTATCAAATCCTTCTCCTAATTATATATAGGTGGATTATATCAAAAGAATCATTAAAATTTCTTAACTTATATTTCAAATATATTGTTTAATTTTTAAAATTTAAAATTTAATTTCTAAAGCTATTGGACAATGGTCACTTCCTAATACATCAGGTAAAATATAAGCATCGCTTATATTATCTTTTAAATCATCACTTACATAAAAATAATCAATTCTCCATCCCACATTATTAGCTCTTGCATTTGCTCTATAAGACCACCAGCTATATGAATCTGGTTTGTCTTTATTTATATGTCTAAAAGTGTCTGTATAACCACATGCTAAAAATTTATCTATCCAAGCTCTCTCCATTGGTAAAAATCCAGAAATTTTTTCATTTGCCTTAGGACGTGCTAAGTCAATAGGATGATGAGCAGTATTTACATCACCACAAATTATAAGTGACTTACCTTGTGATTTTAATGCTTCACAATAATCTAAAAACCTATTATAAAATTCCATTTTATATACAAGTCTTTCCTCTTTGCTTTGACCATTTGGAAAATATACATTAAAAAAAACAATCTCTTTATCTCCTAAGTTAAAATGAGCTTCGTTTATTCTACCTTCATCTAATACATCAACATCTCTACAATTATCTTCATGTGATAAAGTAATATCAGTATAAAGAGCAGTTCCAGATCGTCCTTTAATAGAGCAAGAACTTACTAAAATATTTTTATATTTTTTTTCAAAAATACTTGTAGGGATTTGTTCTTTTTGAGCTTTTGTTTCTTGAATTCCAAGAATATCAATATTTGCATCATCTACCCATTTTAATGCTTCTTTTTTATCAACAGCTCTAATTCCGTTTACATTCCAAGATATAAATTTATAAGTTTTTTTAGACATTCTTCCTCTTTCTAATAAAGTTTGGTTTTTTACTAAAGTTTTTGCATTGTAACATAAATTTCTTATATAAATTTAATAAAATATAAGTAAACTTATAACTATCAAAACTTGAAAAATATGTTAAAATAAATTTTGAAAATAAGGATATAAATGAGCGAAATTTTAAAAATGGAAACTTCAATTCA
>JADGEG010000170.1 GCA_016744485.1 Arcobacter sp.
TGATACAGATGTATTTTCTGCCTCTTTAGTTCCAGCAGTTAGCGCTCCATCTTCAAGGGGAATTGAGCTAAATATTACTTATGATATTTTAAATTATTTGTTTAAAAAATATAAAAATAAAATTAAACTCATTGATTTTGCAGAATTCAATCCTAAATATGATATTTCAAATATTGGAGCAAAAACAATAAGTCGTTTAATTTTCGATATTGTAAATTTAATAGATTCTAATATAAAATATTGATTTGTATCTTATTTTTATAATTCTTCGTTAAAAGCCATTTTTAAGATATCTTTTTCACTTAATTCTTTAGAAATATTTTCTTTTTGTGGATTTTTTATTAGCAAAACTTTTATTTTTAAATCAAATAAGTGATATTTTGTTAAATTATTTAGTAAAACATCAGTAATCATTTCTTTTTTTAATTCTTTTGATTTTAACATATTAGAAATTGCATTTTTTAATTTTAATCTAGTTTTATCAAAAACTTTTTCTTCATCTGTTAAATTTACATATACTTCATCTAAGTATTGCATGATTAAATCACCTGAATATTTGTATGTAGTAACTCCATTATATATATATTTTTTTGCTTTTAGTTTATCAATGAATACTCCTGTAAAAACTGATCCTAAAACAGTATTTATTCCATCTAAATTATTAATTGGGTTATGTGAACAAATAAAATCATCTTTTACAATAGATGGAGCATACTGTATATTTGTTATATGATTTTTTAAAATAATAAAAGAACCATTAACTTCTTTGGGACAACCTTTAAGAGAAATTAGTTCATTTTTAAAAGCTAAAAAGTCTCCATCTACCTTAGAAGGAGAACCAATTAAGCTTACAAGCTCATTATCAGAAATATCAAAATTACCTTTAACTTGATTAAAAGATAAAGGTAGTTTTGATAAATTTGCTAATTTATTAGATAATCTAACATCATTATCTACATTAACTGAATTATTATCAAGTATTTTAAAATTACTAATACCATGTTTTTCTAACCAGTTTTTAATTTCTTTCTTATTTGATAAAGAAACTATTGGCTTATGTATATGTGCTACTATAGAAGAACCATTATATTTCCATATCTTTTCTTTTTCAGCAGGTAAAGAAACTATATGATCTAATTTAATATCTGTATATACATCATTACCTATGGTATCTGCAATTAAATCTAAATTCTTTAAAAAATTAGTGTGACAAATATAATCTTTTCCTACTATTATAGGTCCTCCTTGTAAATCTTTTAAATGATTAGAAGAACAATCAAAAGATTGTTTTATATATTTAGGTCCTCCTATTAGTAGTTTAATTGTATTAAAAGAACAATCAAATTTATTTTTTATAGTTCGTGGACTTCCTTTTATTGATATTAATTTATTATTTGAGCAATCAAAAGAACCATATACTTCTTTTGGACAATATGATAAATTAACTAGTTGATTATTTGAGCAATCAAAATCACCAACTCTTTTAGGAGCATTAAATAATGATGTTAAATTATTATTAGAACAGTTAAAAAAATTACCTACTTGTATTGGACAACCTTCTAAGTTGATCAACTCATTATCAGAAATATCAAAATAACCACCTATTTCTTTGAATTTTATAGGTAAAATCTTTCTTGTAAGTTTATTTTTTAGATTGACATTTCCTTTGACAGTAACATATAAATCATCAGAAATACTATATCTTAATATATCATGTTCTTTTAACCAATTTTCTAGCTGTTTGATACTATTCATTATATCCTTTCTGTTTTTTACAAAATATTATTTATTTTACAATGCTAGTCAAATATAATATAGCCTCTTTTTGATCTATATAAAAATCATAGTTTTCGAAAAAATTCATACCTAATAAACCATCTGTAGTATTTCTAGCACTTGTTTTAATAACAAATGCTTTTATATTATAAACAATACTATTTTCAAGTGCTATTGATTTTAATTTAATGGATTTAGCTTTTATTGTAGAACTAGCTGTTTGAACTTTAACATTTTTCCTAATAACTGCATGTTTAATTTTATTCATTGATTTTTCATAAATAACAGTGCTAGAAGCACCAGTATCTAATAACATATTTAGTACTGTGCTGTTATTTATAGTAACTTTTACCATAAAGTTTGTACCATATCTTATTAATTTAACAGCTTTTTCAAATTTTTTAGGCTCTTTAGTTTTAATAGTTTTATTATCTACTTCAACATTTCCTTTTCTTTTACCTAAAGACCCTGAGCTATATCTAATAACAGCTTTAGGAATAACAACCTTAGGTCTTTTATCTATTTTCTTTTTTACTACTTTTTTAGGTGGATTAATAGTATATAATATTCTTCTTGCCCGTTTCCCATAAAGTTGATCAAATTTTATTTTTTTAAGTACATTTGTTGCATCTTTAAATTGATCCAAATCAAAATATAATTTTCCAAGGATATATGTATAATACTCTTTTTCATATTTTTTTGATATAACAAATTTGATAAAACTTAATAAATGAACCATTTTCTTTTGTTCTAACAAGTCTTCTATAAAAACACTATTTGTCAAATCAATTTTTTTATGTACTAATCTTTGCATTTTTTTATTTAGTCTTTTAGAATTTAAATCATATAAAATTTTAATTGAATCAAGATATAATCCTTCTAAATATAAAACTTGACTATATAAATAAAGTCCAACAGTATTATTTTTATCTTGATTTAAAAAATACGAAACTATATTGTTTAATTCTTTATTTGAAGATTTATTTTTAATACTATTAAATAAGTCTAAAGCTTTTTCATATTTTTTAGAAAAAAGTAATTCTTCTAATAAATCCAATTTTTTATTTTTTTCAACATCTTTTTTTAAAATATTTATTGTTTTAAGATTTTGTTTAACTGTTTTGCTCTCAGAAATATTTTGTGTTTTATTTTGATTTTGTTGTGCTTTTAGCAATTTATTTTGTAAAGTTTTTTCAATTTCATCATCATCTAGTCCTTGCAATGATTGTAATATTGGTTTAATATCTGTTTCATAAAAATAATATCCACCAGCACCTGTAAAAATTATAATAACTAGAACTACATATATAAAAAATTTCATTTTTATCCCTTTTTTTATTAAAGCCTAAGTATTATATATATTTTTTAATAACAATCTTATTAAAAGACTAAATCATTGTAATATAGTTATAAAATACTATTATTTAATATTACTTCAATTTCTTTAATAGATTCTTGATTTTTTAAATTAAACTTTATTTCTATTCTTCTTGATTTATTAATATCTTCTTTTCCCTTTGTGTCTAATATAGGATCTAAAAAAGATCTACCACTTGCAAGTAGTAGTTTTTTTAATTTATCTTTTTTTTCAAAACTCATTGAAAACAAAAACTCCATTACTGCATAAGCTCGTTTTTGAGAAAGATTTAAATTATATAAAAAAGAACCTTTTGAATTAGTATGTCCTTCTATTATGATTTTATCAATATGTTTATTAATATTTTCATTTTCTAAAATAGTATTAAAATAACTATAAATAGCTTGCTTTAAAACTTTTTTTGAATCTTCTTTTAAATTACTTTGACCCTCATCAAATAAAATATTAGAAGACAATCTAATAGAACCATTTATAGGATTTATTTGCATATCTTTTCCAAGTGACTTTTTAAGAAGTTTGATGACTTTAATTTTTATACCAGTTAAATTTTTAATTTTTTCTTTTGTCATATTAATATTTTGATTTAAAAGTATAATTTTTTTATTACTTTTATTTTCTTTATTCTTGAAAAATATGATTTCATTTTCTTTTTCTAAAATCATTTTTAATAATTCATCTATTTTTAAATTATTACTTTTTAAAGTATTCTTTATTTTATTAATATTTTGTTTTAAAATCATATTATTAAAATTTTGGTATTCTAATTTATCTTCATAATCAGATTTTGCAAGTACATAGTTTTCAATTTCTTCATTTTTTAAAGATAAAGATATATTTTGTTTTAGAAGTTTTTTTTCTAAAGCTTTTTTATCTAATCTAAGTATATTTAATGTAT
>JADGEG010000171.1 GCA_016744485.1 Arcobacter sp.
TTTGTAATAAAATTGATATTAAAAATCAGATACAATTTAAAAAAACAAGTTGGAAATTATTTAGACTGCTTTAGAAGTGGTTTTTAGAGATGCCCTTAAGAGTAAAGGGGAAGTTAGTATATTTTAAGTAAATTTTTTTACTTGAATTTACTAAATTCTCATAATATATATTATTAAATACTATTTTTAAAAAATATTCTTAAAGCATTATACTAAGTTTACTAACAATATTTAATTTTTAATTAAAAAAGATTTTAATCCTTTGGTCTATATACTCTTACATTTTTGCACTTTTGTAAGTCTTGTAAATATTGAGCATGTAATTGACTCATGATACCTTTTTCACAATATAATAGATATTCTTCATTTGGATCTAATTTTTTGAATTCATTTTTTAATTTATAAAAAGGGATTTTAAGTGTTTTACACACTGTTTGTATACAGTCTTTAGATTCTCTTATATCAATAATTATATATTTTGTATTTTTTATTTCATTTATTACTTCTATTTTTGCTATATTTTTTATATCATCTACAACTTCATTAATATAGATACTAACAGAGTTTTCAATCGCTTTATCAAGTACTGTATAATCAAATTTTCTATCTTCTTCTTTCATTCTTTTATAAGAGCCATGAATTATAGGATTTTGTGAAATTACTCCACAATACTCAGGCATTTGTTCTGCAAATCGCCTTGTACCTATGGTATTTGCGATGTCAATAATTTCAGGTTTATTCATAGTACTAAGTGGTCTTAGAATTAATTTATCACAAGCTTGATCAATCAAAGCTAAGTTTCGCAAAGTCTGAGAAGAAACTTGTGCCACACTCTCACCTGTAAGCAAAGCATCAATATTCATATCATTTGCTATTTTAGTACTTGCTTTTAACATAAGCCTTTTTAATGTTACACCCATATATGAAGGTGCAGTTGATTTAAATATTTCTTCTAAAACATCATCAAAAGGAACGCTAATAAAAGATACTCTATGCGATGAACCAAATTTATTCCATAAATAAAAAGCTACTTGTTTTACTCCAATTTCATGAGCAATTCCACCTAAATTAAAAAATATAAAATGTGTTTTAAGACCTCTTTTCATAGTTAAATAAGAAGCTACACTTGAGTCAAAACCCCCTGACATAAGAGATAAAATACTTCCTTGTGTTCCAATTGGAAAACCTCCAAGTCCTTTATGTTTAAGTGTGATAATATTTAGCTGTGCATGTATTAACTCAAGTAAAATAATAATATCAGGATTATGTAAGTCAACTTTACTACCTTCATTTTTACTTAAAATATATCCACCAACAGTTTGTTCAATTTTGGGTGATTTAAAATCATGACTACCTGTTCGTTTTACTCTTACAACGAAAGATTTATCTTGTATTTTATCTTTCATTATTTCATTTACTTTTACTTTTATATCATCAAGTGTTTGCATATTATCAAACTGTAAAGCTTCAAGTATTTGTTCAATTCCAGGAGTATTTAATAAAACATCTCTTACTTCTTCAAGACATTCAATAGGACAAACGATTTCGATTTTATCTAAGAATTTTTTTGCTTTTATATTAGAAGTAATTTTATTTAAAAGCTTTAATAAATTATCATATAATTGTGCAGACATTTGTCTTTTAGCACTTGAACCTTTAATCATGATTTCAGGAAAAAATTTCAATATGAATTTTTGTGTTTTTATTTGAAGTATTTGCATTTTATAAAAAGCCTTAGTTAGTTAATAATCGTGATTATAACATAAGAGATATAAAGTACAAATAGCTTTAACTTGTAATATCAGAAACTATATGTATAATGTTTTATTAATAAGGATAAAACAAATGATAAAAATATCTATTCTTTCATCATATAATGGAAGTGGTTTTGATGCTTTATATGAAGCTTGTAAAAGTGGTGTTTTAAATGCAAAAATAGTACTTGTAATTTCTAATAATACAAATGCAAATGTTCTAAAAAATGCTCAAAAAAGAAATATTTCTAATTTTGTAATAAATCAAAAAAAATTTCCAAATACAAATATAGATGAAAAAATTACAAATCTTGTTTTAAAGTATGAAAGTGATTTTATATTTTTATCAGGATATATGAAAAAAATAGACAAAATTCTTTTAAAAGCATTTCCTAATAAAATCATAAATTCTCACCCATCACTATTACCTAAGTTTGGAGGTAAAGGAATGTATGGAAGGTTTGTTCATGAAGCTGTGGTAAAAGCAAAAGAAAAACAAACAGGTGCAAGCATTCATTTTGTAAATGAAAATTATGATGAAGGTAAATATATCTTACAAAAAAGTATAAATATTAAAGAAGATGAAAGTGTAGATTTAGTTGAAAATAAAGTTAAAAAACTAGAAATACAAGCTATTGTAGAAGCTTTTATAAAACTCATTAATTAATACTATGTTTGAATTTTTTATTTTTAATCAATATTATATTTATTTTATTTTTTTAGCTATTCTTATATTTGTTTTTTATTTATTTTCAAGAAGAAAGTTAAATAAAAGTTATAACAAAAAACTTGAAAGTGAAGTAAATAAACAATTATTACTTTTAAGACAAAAAGATGAACTTCTAATAGCCCAATCAAAATTAGCAGCTGTTGGTGAAACACTATCTCATATAGCTCATCAATGGAAACAACCATTAAATCAAATAAACTCAGTAGTTCTAAATATAGAAGAAGATTTTGAAGAAAAAAAATTAAATAAAAAACTTTTAGAAAATCATTTAAATGAAATAGAAAAATTAACTTTTTACATGGCTGATACTATTACATCTTTTAACACATATTTACAACCAAATGATAAAAAAGAAGTTTTTTCTGTAAAAGAAGCTTTAAATAATGCTTTAGAATTAGTTGATAAGCTACTTGAGTCAAAAAAAATAAAATGTAAACTTAGCATTAAAGAAGATTCTTTAATAAAAGGTGTTAAAAATGAATTTATTCAAGCTTTATTGGTTATTTTACATAATGCAAAAGATGTTTTAGAAGAAAGACAAATACATACAAAAAAAATAGCTATTAAAATTTATGTTAAAAATATTAAAGCTTATATAGAAATAGAAGATAATGCAGGAGGTATAAAAGATAAAGATTTTGATAAAATTTTTGATCCATACTTTACAACAAAAACCCATTCACAAGGTACTGGACATGGTTTGTGTATGGCTAAAATGATAATTGAAAAATCAATGAATGGAAAACTAAATGTTAAAAATGAAAAAAAAGGTGCTAAGTTTTGCATAAGCTTAGCTAAGGAGTTAAAATGAAAAATTCAACAATATTGTATGCAGAAGATGAAGACCAAACACGAGAAAATTATACAAATTATTTAAAAAGACATTTTAAGCAAGTTTACTCTGCTTGTAATGGAGAAGAAGCTTTAGAACTTTATAAGAGTAATAAACCAAATATATTGCTTTTAGATATCAATATGCCTAAAATAAATGGTTTGGAATTATGCAAACAAATAAGACAAAAAGATAAAACAACAAGAATTATAATACTAACAGCGCATCTAGAACAAGATAAGTTACTTTTTGCAGCTGAGCTTAACTTAACAAAGTATTTACCAAAACCTGTATCAAGAGTTCAGTTAAAAGATGCTTTAAATGAAGCTGTCATTCAATTTAAAGAATTAAATGAAAAAATCAATATAGTTTTATTAAATGATAATTTTACTTGGAATAAAAGTTCACATAAGCTTTTTAATAAAAATGATGAGATTAAACTTACTAAATATGAAATTCTTTTACTTGATATTTTAAGTTCAAAAAATAATAGAATTTTTTCAATAGATGAAATATCTTTGTACTTATGGGATGATTTAGATGATTTTGAAAATAGTGTGAATAAGCTAAAAGATATTATAAAAAGACTTAGAAAAAAATTACCAAAAAATACAATTGAAAATATTTATGCAGCCGGATATAAACTAAATTTTTCTACGAAAAAGTAAGAT
>JADGEG010000010.1:0-17202 GCA_016744485.1 Arcobacter sp.
AAAAAAAAAAAAAGTATAGAATATTATTTACAAATTAATAAACTAGATGTTAGTTATTGCATAGATGCAATCATTATTGTTGAAAATGAACTTAATTTTTTAGAAAATATTAGTTTATGAAAAAGGATATAAAATAAATACATTTTTAAAATTAAACCTAAATTCAATTCTTATAGAAGCTATAAAAGAACAAAAATATGAAAATCCTACAGCAGTACAAAAAAAAGTGATTCCTTTAATTTTTAAACATATTGATGTAATAGCAGCCTCAAAATCAGGTACTGGAAAAACGGCATCTTATGTTTTGCCTATGTTAAATATATTAAACAATAGTATAAATGAAGAAAAAAGAGTATTAAGAGGGCTTGTATTAGTACCTACTAGAGAATTAGTAGAACAAGTTTCAAAATCATTTTCTGTATATGGAAAAAATTTGAAAGTAAGACATACTAAAATTCAAGGAGGAGTTAGTAGAACTATTCAAAAGCAAAAACTTTCAACTGGTATTGATGTTATTGTTGCGACATCTGGAAGATTAAAAGATTTAATAAAAGATGAAGTAGTAAGTTTACAAAGTGTTAATTTTATAGTATTAGATGAAGTTGATACTATGCTTGATATGGGTTTTGTAAAAGATATTGAAGAATTATTAGCACAATGCTCACTTCATAGGCAAATTTGTATGTTCTCAGCAACTATCTCACAAAACATGCGAAAACTTGCAAAAGAGTTTTTAAAAGATCCCGTAGTTGTAGAAGTGCATAATAGAAGAGATACTGTAAGTTATATTAAACATCTTGCATATAAGGTTGATGTCAAAAAAAAAAATGAAATGTTAGTTCGTTTACTTAAAGAAACAAAACATAAACAAATATTACTTTTTATAAATACAAAAGAAATGGCAAATGAACTTCAAGCATATTTAGTAGAAAACAAAATAAATAGTTCTTGTATTCATGGAAATATTGAATATAAAAATAGAGTAAAAGCTATTAAAGACTTTAGGACAAAAAAAATACAAGTTTTATTAGCTACGGATATAGCTGCAAGGGGACTTGATATTAAAGAATTGCCCTTGGTGATTAATTTTACTCTTCCTGAAAGCAGTGATGAGTTTACTCATAGAGTTGGAAGAACTGGACGGGCTTGTACTTATGGAGAAGTAATTACTATTTTAACTGTGCGAGATTATAATAAATTTACAAAAATACAAAGAAATTTAAAGCTTGAGATAAAAAGAGAAGTTTATGAAGGTTTTGACTTAAAAGATAGACAACCAAGACAAAAAATTATGAAGAAAATGTCTTTAAGCGAAAAAAAAGGCTTGAATAAAAAAGAGCAAGATAAGAAAGAAAACAAAAAACAAAAAGACAAGAAATCAAAAAAAACCACAAAAAGAGATAAAAATAAACATTTTAGAAAATTCAAATCAATAAAATAATACTTATGATTTTATGTGCATACTTTGCTTTATCTCTTATTTTGCTTGTGTAAAGATACAATACTTTTAACTTGATAAGATTAAAGCTAGATTTAACAAGATAAGTTCTGTATGTTCAATAGTAAAACCTATACAGTCACCATTTAAAAAAGAAAACTTTTTTTGAAGTATTTTTAAAATCATAAAAAAACAAAAAAAAGCTACTAATAGTAATAAAATACTACTTATATTTAAATACAATGTAATCAAAAGGTAAATCAAAGATAAAAAGATTAGATGTGTATTTGCTTCTTGTTTAAAAGCTAAACTTAAAAAACTATCCTTATGAAATGTAAAATATTTTAAAGCATAGATTAAATTAACTCTTGAAAAAATAAGTACTATTAAAAATAATTCAAATTTATTTTCATATAAGATATAAGTAAGACAAGCTAGTTTTACAAGTATAAAAACAAAAGTATATATAGCTCCAATAGCTCCTACATGAGGATCTTTTAATATAGTGTAGACATTTTTTTTAGAATACTTTGCCATATTTGCATCTACAACATCACAAATAGCTTCTAAATGCAAAAAACCATATAAACATATATATAATACTGCACTTAAAAAAGCACTATATATTGGGTGAAATATATTTGATAAAAGTAAAAATACAATTATGCTAACACTTCCTAAAATAAAACCAACAAGAGGAAAGAAAAAAAGTGTATAAAAATAAGTTTCTTTTTTTATATCAAGATTTTTTTTAATAGGTATGATAGTAAAATATGAAATAGTAAATAAAAATGCCTCAAATATTATTTTCATTTTATTTTAATTTCTATACCATACTGCACTTCTATTACCTCATCACATTTTTTAGCCAAAAACTGCCCTATAATTCCAGATAAATCTACAAATCTTCGTGATATTTTATCTTGAGCAATTAAACCTTTATTTACATCATTTAGAACAAAAATAATATTAGACTTTTTTTTACAAATTTTTTTTAATTCTTTTAACAAATCTTTTTCTTTTTTGTGCATATTATTAAAGATCCACATAGAAATACAATCTATTAGATAGGTTTTATTTTTTTTGATGATTTTATGTAGTTTTTTATTTTTTTCAATAGTAGTAAAATGATCTTTTCTTTGTTTTATATGTTTATTGATTTTTATTTGCATTGTTTTATCTTTAAAACTATTATCGTATGTGGCTATATAATATGGTTTTTGTTTTGATATTTTTATGGCTTTTTTGGAAGCTATTTTACTTTTAGCACTTTTTTGACCACCTATATATAATATTTTCATCTTAAAGATTTAAAAAAGATTCAATTTGTTCTATGATATCTTTTTGCTTAATATTGTTTATTGTTGCATAACATAAAGATGCCCCAGCACCAACTCCTTCTTTTGCCTCACCTTCATCATACATCTTAAGTGCTTTATTTGAAGAGTTTTTAAAATCAAAATCACTAGCATAAGCATTTATTTTAAAATCACACATTTGTAAAAGTTTTTTGATATCTGAGTTTTTATCTTCTAAAATCCATTTTGTAGTACATAAAGCTATGTTTGTTGAGTTAAACACACCTTGCATAGTATTTATTATAGAATTAATGATAAGTAAAACACAAGCCATCTGTGTACCACCTGCAAGTATAATTTTATGTTCATGTGAGCTTAAACCTAAGATAAACCCTGCATAAAATATAAGCATATTGTCACTTACGCAAGATAGTTTCTCAAATATATCCATATTTTTATTTATATGTTTTAAAGCCTCATTGATTGTTTTATTTTTTATATCATTTTGAGCTTTTTTAAAAGAACTTGAAAACAAATTTTGAACTTCATAATCTAGTGCCATAGCACTAGCTTTTGCACTTGTTGTTCCAGATGGTACACTTTCTGCTAAGATAATATACTCATCTTTATTATTATAGCCTTCATAGTTTTTACCAAAATCTAAAGCTTTTTGAAATACTTCAAAGGCTTTTACTCTTGCATTTGTATTTATGGCTTCACTTGCTTGTAGATTAAAATTATGAATTTTAAAATAATCTATTTGAGGAAGTACTTCTAAACCTAAGTTTAAAAGCTCTATATTGCAAAAAGGTTTTAGTACATGAACAGCTCTTGTTATAAGTGCTGGACTTGGTACACCTTTAGGAGTTTGTGCAATATCTTCTAGTGATCTAATCTGTCCTGTACAAACAAACTCACTGTCTATTGTAGGAGTTAGATGTATTTTATTAGGAATTCCAGCTTGTGTAATACCTTTTATTTCATAGGTTTTTGCATTACATAATGCTAAAATAAAGTTTGCTTGTTTACCTCTTAAAGATTCTAAAAAGTCATTTGAGCCTAAAATATTTGTAATTTTCACTATAAAATCCTATTTTTAAGAAGTATAACAAATCATTACTTATAAATTTACGATATTTTTTGATATAGAAAAAACTTATATTCAATTATATAATTTTCTTGTAAATATTATTTAATATAAACACATTAAAATGTAATTAACAGATAGATTTTAATCTACTATAATCAGTTATATTTAGGTATTATACACCTTTATAAGGTAAATATGTATTTTATTTTTTGTAAAAAAGGATTAACATGAATGTAAATAATATAAAGCTAGTCACTCCATCTTTTGAGTCATCTTTAGTTGATACCTTACTTGAGCTTAATCATGTTCGTAAACTTAGACTAGGTGGTTCTACTTTTTCAGGTATTTTTTTCCAATTAAAAGATATATTTCATATGCTAGAAAGTATAGGATCTGCTAGAATTGAAGGAAATAGAACAACTATTTCTGAATATATTGATAAAAAAAATAGTGGTCTAGTTAAACAAGATGAACAATATAATGAAATAGCTAATGTTGCAAAAGCAATGGAATATATTGAAGAATCAATTGAAAAAAATACTTTAATCACTAATCATTTTATAAGAGAACTCCATAATCTAACCGTTGTAGATTTAAAAAAAGAAGGAGAGAAAACACTAGGAGAATATAGAACTTGGAATGTTAAAACTAGTAAGTCAACACATTGTCCAATAGAGCATTATTTAGTTCAGGAATATATGGATGATTTACTTGATTTTATCAATGAAGACAGTTCAAATAAATACGAACTATTAAAAATTGCCCAAGCTCATCATAGATTTACTTGGATACATCCTTTTGGTAATGGAAATGGTAGAACCATCAGGTTATTAAGCTATGCACTATTAATTAAATATGGTTTTAATGTTAAAAAAGGTGGGATTT
Source organism: Arcobacter sp. (assembly GCA_016744485.1). GTDB lineage: Bacteria > Campylobacterota > Campylobacteria > Campylobacterales > Arcobacteraceae > BB30. The sequence goes on from JADGEG010000010.1 coordinate 4,712, forward strand.
TCAATCCTTCTGCCGTTTTTTTTAATGATAGAGATAAGTACTATGAAATGTTAAGTGTAGCAGATAAAGGAGATGAAAAAAGTATTTTACAATGGACAGAATATGTATTATCAGGAATCTTAGAAGAAATTGAAAAGATTAATAAATTAACAGATTATAGTTTTTTGTCTAAAAAGATATTATTACCAGCGATAAAATATTCAAAAAAAAGAGGAATAATAAATGATAAAGAAGAAAAGATATTATTAGTTGGAATTTCAAAACAAATTTTTCGCTCTCAAGATATTAATGCTTCTAGCAGTGGATTAACAAAACGACAAATTACAAGTACTATTGTAGCTTTAAAAGAAAATGACTTTATTATTCCACTAGAAGTTGGTGGACGAAAATATCATATAAATTTTATTAGTAATCACTTATTAAGAAGTGTAATATTAATGCTTGAAAGAGAAAAATTTATTCATTCCATTGATGATAAATCGTAGGAAAAGTAAAAATGACTTTATTTATAGATGGAGATGCTTTTCCTAATTTATTAAAACCTATCATACTAAGAGCGATAGAAAAAAGAAAGCTTAAGACAATCGTAATTGCAAATAAAAAAATCAACATAGGTAAATATGAACATATTTCATATATAGTAGTTGTTCAAGGGGCAGATGAAGCTGATGATGAGATCATAAATCTTTTAAAAAAAGATGATCTTGTAATTACAGCTGATATTCCTTTAGCTAGTAGATGCATAAGTAAAAATGCTCATGCAATAGATCATAGAGGAGAAATATATACAGTTGATAATATTAAACAATACTTAGCTATACGAAACCTAATGCAAAATATTAGAGATAGTGGAGAATATACATCTGGACCTAGTGCTTTTGGAGCAAAGGATGCACAAGCTTTTGCAAATTCGTTAAATAAATTCTTTCAAGCAAATAAGAGCAAATAAAAAATTAATCCTACTAGTTTTTTACTTTAAGAGTGAAAAGAGCTTTTATTTTAACTTTTGGTATTAATCATCCAAATTGAAAAAATATCTAAATAATTCCAAAAAGATAGTTTTAAATCATCACTTAAATTTAAGTTTTCTAAAATAGGCATGTATGCTTCTAACCATACTATTCTTGCTTCTTTAGTTATTTTAAAAGGTGCATGTCGTCCTACCATCATAGGTCTACCTCTATTGGCATCAAAATGCCGTGTACCTCCACAAATTTGAATAAAAAAATCAGAAGCATGTTTTTTAGCCATTTCAAGTGCTTTTTCATTTGGCGGAAATAGTTCTTTAATGGATGACACTTTTAATAATTCATAATGTTCATGAATTATGTTTCTCATTCCTTCTTCTTTTATGATGTTTAATATTTCAGGATTTGGTAAAGTTACATTTGGTCTACTCCCAAATACTGCTTGTGTAATATTGTATTGCATAATTGTCCTTTTTAATATATTTAAGTTCTACATGAAATTACTAAATATTAACCATAGCTTTAAAATAAGAACCATTTCTTCCAAGATTATCTACATTTATATGAAATTTTTTATCAAGTCTTTCATCTTCTATAAACTGATGTTTAAGTTCTAAAATTAAAGGTACAGTAATTCCTGGTAAATCTATTTTGCTATAAAAGTCACAAAATAAAGCACTTTGAGAAGAACTAATCATCGGAGGATAGTTATCTAAAACTTTATGAACATCAATTTCAAATTCTTTAATTTCACTTTGTTTTTTATCTAAAGGCATTGCACATTTTTTTACTAAATCAACATTGTCTTTGTTTACAAAACAAATAGTAGCTTTTTTGCTTTTAAGAATATTTGCTAAAGTGTCTTTTTGACTTCCATCTTCTTTGTGACCAATTGAAACTATTAAAGTAGCAGGATTTGAAGAAATAGGAATAAAATATGAAAATGGTGCCGCATTTATAACATCTCCTTCTTGACTTACTATCCATGCTATTGGTCGAGGTACAACTGTATCAGACATAAGCTTATATCTATTTAAGTCATTTATATCTTTATAATCTAAAATCATGATAATCCTTTTTTTATTAATTAGGTATTGTATAGAAAATATACTATGTTTATTATTTTTCTAAGCTTTCTTGTAATGCTTTATAATATATTGTTTCCAAATTGGTAATATTATCGTTTCTTTTTGTTGTATTTGATGATAAAATATCCCACAGTAGCCATGGTATTTTATATTGACCTTGTTTACCAAAATTTATTGTTTTTCCTTTATTAATCAATAAAGCTATATTAATATGTCTATTATATTTATATTTAATATTTTTACTCAATATTGGTGGTAAATGATCACTTGAAATAAAAATCAAAGCATTTGGATCAAGGTTAATTATCTTTTTTATATATTTTGCTAATGCTTGTGTTCTATAATAAAATTGATTTGTAATTTTGTTTAATGTTTTATTTTCTATGTTTGTAATGTTGATGACATCTGGTCTGTCTTGTTTATTTCTATGATAATTTTTATGTCCGTATGAACCTAAAATATAGTTAAATATAGGCTTGTTTGTTGTTTTTAAATAGTTTTTAATAAATTCAATATTATAATCAAATAAATCTCCATCAAATATTTTATTATCATTTTTATTTTGTATGAAGCTCTTATTTCCTTCTAAAAAGATTATTTTATCAAAACCTAAGCTTTTGTAAGCTGTATTAGAATTATAATATCTTGAGTTAGTTGCTATTGTAGCAAATGTATTATAATCATTTTTTTTAAATTGATTTACAAATCCATCTATTTGTCCTCCTCCTAAGACATTAAATTCTGTTGTATTGATTTTTGCAAATGCTTTAATACCTGTTAATATTTCAAACTCAGCTTGAGGTGTATTTCCTCCGTATATAGGTGAAATAACTTTTGAAAATTTATTCTTATACAAATATGCTTTAAGCTCATTTGATAATGGATTTTTATCAAAATGAACATTTTTTAGATAATTAGGATTAATAAAGCTTTCAAGAACAACAATATAAATATTTTGTTTTACTTTAATCTCTCCTTTGTATAATTCATTACTTATAGATATATGATTTGTTTTTTGTAAACCTAACTTTTCTTTATTTTCTAATTCAATCTTTGAATAATATATAAAGCTAGATATTTTTCCATTATTTTTTATTGTTGATTTTTGCGATGAGTTTTTATGCTTAAATATTTTTTGATGATAGTTTTTAAAGATATTTGTTTGAAGAAAAAATATAATAAAAAATATTAAGAAAAATCTTACGACTAAGGTTAATATATATATTTTAAGAGTATAAGTTTTTTTAGCTTCTTTGAGTAAGATACCTATTAAAAATAAGACTACAGTAATAAATAAAACAATCATAAAAAACATTAAGGGATCAAAGTAATATATAGTTATAAAATTTTCAAAGTCACTAAACTTAGGGCTTCTAAGTAAGAATGAATAAAAAAGATCCAAACATAAATATATACTTATAAGAGGTATAGTAGGAAATATTAGTCTAATTATTTTACTTTTTATATCTTTAAAGTAAAAAATCAATGTTAGTGTAACCATTAATGGTATTTCAAGAAGATAAACACTTAGCCTAGCTCTTGTGTATGTATGCTCAGTAATGCTATACATTAATCTATCATAAACAAAAATAATAATAATTGCAGTTATAATAAATATGATATGTTTTTTTGCTTTCTCAAAGAAGCCTTTTTTTGTTTTCAATACTTTAAATTCCTTTATATTTTAAAATCACAATTAGTACTTCAATTTATTCATTTTCCGTATGAGTATAATGTAATTCTAAACCTTTTGATGTTGAAATAAAACCATTTATATTGATACTTCCATCATGTACCATTTTATGATGTTTTTTACACAAAGGAATAAGATTATATTTATGGTTTACATTCATATGCTCCACAAAACCTTCCTTATTTGCTCTTGCTTGTTCCTTAATATGATGCACTTCTTCACAAGACTGGCCGCAAATAACACAAAAACTAACAAGTAAGTTTTTATTATATTTTGTGTTTTTATGTTGTTGAAGTCTTTCGATTGGTGCATAATCATCTGCTAAGCGTTTTCTTATATCATTTGCCATTTTTAAAAAATCTTTATCCATATGTAAAGATCTAGCATATTCTAAACCATATACAGAAGAACCACTTCCTATTTGAAGTTTTCTATTAAAAATCAATTTATCTTCTTTATCTTCATACATAACTGATAAATGCAAAGATATAATATTTTTTAAATTTTTAATTTCTTTTATATTTGGAAGAGCATGTAAATGAGTTGCAAATAAAAAAAGCGATTCTAATTTTGCTAATTTTAAAATAGCACTTGCTACAATGCTAAGCCCACTCATAGTTTCAGTTGAATGAGATATTTCATCTCCTAAGATTAAAGACTGTTGATTTGCTCTATTAAAAATATTTTTAAGCTCTAGCATCTCAACAGCAAAAGAAGATAAACCCTTAGCAATATTATCAGCACCTGAAATTCTTGTAAAAATAGCATTAAAAATAGAAAATCTCATAATTTTAGCAGGTACAAAAAAACCAGCTTGTGCTAAAACTACTGCTATTCCTATTGATTTCATTAATGAAGATTTACCAGAAGAGTTAATTCCATAAAGTAAAACTCCATGTATTTGATTGTTCTTTTGATTTATAGGATTTGAGTTTTTAATAATAATATTATTTTTATATTCATCTTGTGATAGAGATAGTTGTCCTAAAATAATATCATTTGGTACATAAACACCTTGTTCTTCATTTGCTTCAATTAAAGGATGCCTAAGGTCAATTAATTCTAAAAAATTTTCATCATCTTTTGTTTTAACAATTTTTGGACATACATAATTATATTTTTTAGCTGTTTTTATATTTGAAACACTTAAATCAATTTCTGCAATAAATAAAACTAAATCTTCAAGTAAAGAAGCAAACTTTTTTTCAAATTCTATTAGTTTTTCTTTGAATACCAATTTATTTAATTCAATAATTTTTCTTAAATTATGAACATATTTATCAGATATATTTTCAATGAAATCTGATTTTATCTTTATATAATTTGTTTGAGTTTTTATTTTAAAATCTTTAAATAAAAGTAATTCATTATCAATTAATATATGTGAATTTAAAAGTGCATCTTTTATTAAATTAAATCTACTTTTAGTTAAAGTAATAAAGAAACCTTCTTTATCAAGTCTATTTATATGTACAAAATTTTCATCACTTTTTTTTAAAAAAGATAAAATATGATTTTTTAAAATATTTAATTTATTTTCTAAAGCAATATTTTTAATATTTAATTCATCAATTTGTATATTAATCCCTTCGCAAATCATATTATTTTCAATATCTTTAAGCATATATTTGCCACTAATACTTAAATCAAAAGTTTCATCAATAGATTCTATAAACTTTAAAATTACAGCAACACTACAAGGAGGTTCAAAAAATTTATAATTTTCCATAAATTTTACAAGCTCTTTAATACTAAGCAAAGAGTCATATAAATAATTTAATTCAAAAGGATGTAGTTTTTCTAGCTTAATTCTTCTTGTAAGTCTTTCTATATCGTATATATTCGATAATTCACTTTCAATTGGAGTATGATAATCATATAAATCGTTTGATAAAGCATAGCGTCTAAGCAGTTCTTTCTCATCTTTTATAGGATGTGATAATCTTTCTTTTAGAAGTCTTTTACCCATAGCAGTTGCTGTATTATTAAGTAACTTTATAACCGAAGGATGATTTGAGTTTTCAATGATATTTAGTTGTTCTAGTGCATTATTGCCTAAATATACATACTTTGAAATATCTAGTTTAATGGGAAATGAAAGTTTTTGTACTATTTGATAATCATGCCCTATAATAAAATCAATAAGAATAGCCAAACATTCACTTGCTAAAATCACTCTTTCCATATCAAGATGTTCAATTGATGTTAAAAGAGATTCGATATTAAATACATTTTTAAATAATTCATTTTGATAAATTATTTTTGGTCTAAAAGCACTTACATGAAAATTTTTATTAGCTAATTCCAAATAAGATATAACTTCTTTTTGATTTATACTTTTATCAGTAAAAGTGATAATTACTTCATTTGTTTTGTGCATATTCATATAATTAAATACTTCATCAAGTGCATAAAACTTATCTTCGCTAGTTCCATTTACTTCATTAAAAAAACATTTTCCAGTTGTAACATCTATTGCACTATAAGCAAGAGAATAGATATTTTTATTACAATCAACTAACAAGGAGGTAATATTATTTTCATCTTGATCTAAAACAAAATCAAAATTAGTTCCAGGACTTATTATAGTATCTAAGTATCTATTTACATTAGGAGGAACACCTCTTTGTCTTATAATTGCTATTGTATATTTTTGTTCATTTATTATTCTTTCTAAATATTTATCCAAAGCAATAGCTGGAACCCCTGCCATTATAGGATTTTTTGCACAATTTTCTAAAATAGTTTTATTTTTTCTTGTTAATTGAATGTTTAATAATTGTGCAATTTCTTTTGCTTTTCCTATTTGTTCATCTTGATTATTTATTTCATATACTTCAAAAAATGTTCCTATTTCCATTAACACTATAGTATTTTTACCATATTTTTTTTCAAGTAATTTTTGTAACTTAAAATAAGTAATTGTTAAAAGTGTTTTTTTATCACCAAGTAGGTCATTAATTGTAGTATTAATCAATATTTTTTTATTCCTGTCCATTTTCTAATTAAATTTCTTTGTTCTTTATTTATATTGGCTTCTTCATGTAATAAAATATACGAAGCAAGAGGCATAGAAGCATATACTTTTCTAAAAATTGCTTTCATTTTTTTTTCTTTTTTTTCTTTATTATATGTATTCCAAGTGGAAAAATTTAATGCTTTTCTACCATCATTTACATGAGAGCTTATGATCCAAGAAAAAGGAGCTATGTTACTATAATATGGCCATACGGTTTGTTCGGAATGACAATCATAACAAGCTTGTTTAAAAATATATTTTACATCTTCTGGTGTAGATATTTCTAAGTGTTTATTTATTGTTTTATTAGTTTGTTCAATTGGAATAAACTGAACAATAATGAAAAGTATAAAAAAACTTAAAAATATCTTCTTCATCAAATAGTATTTATAATTTCTTTTTGATTTAGATCTTCTTTTTTACTAGAAGATGAGGATTCCTTTTCCTTATTATATTTATGATCTTTTCTATTCGTAAAAATATCATGCCTACTTAAACTTATACCTTTCATATGCGTTAGAGGAAAAGCAAAAGCTATTCCTTTTCCTATAGTTGTAATATGAAGTGAGTGAATAATAGATTTTATTACAGGATTTATCATAGCTTGAGGAAGTAAAAATAATAATAAAGAATCACTTGCATTAAAAGATGTTCTATAAAAGTTATCCATTTTACCAAGTCCTATTCCATCAGCTCGTAAAATAGTAACTCCTGAAGCTCCTGCCTTATGTGCAGCAGCTATTGCATCTACTTTTTTATCTTTTGGTACTATAATTACTACAGCTGAAAAATCCATAGGTAAAGAGTGTCTTCTATTACTTCCATCTATATTAACAGTAGCTAAATCCATATTTTCAGCATCTATTAAATTATCTCTTAATATGTTCATAGCTTCAATTTCTGTATCAGATTTAACACCTAACTTCTCAGTTAATACTCCATATAACATAACAGTAATTATAGGAAACAGTGAAGCAAAAGCAATAAGACCAAAACCATCAATTAAAGGATTTCTTCCATCTATATTTGTAGCAAGTCCAATACCAAGAGCAGCTACAAGTGGAACAGTTATAGTTGATGTTGTAACACCTCCTGAATCATAAGCAATAGGAATTATGTATTTTGGAGCAATAAAGGTTAAAACAATAACGATTAGGTATCCCATAATAATATAGTAATGTATCTGCCCACCATCGACAATTCTAAAAGATCCCAAGGCAATACCAATAGCAACACCTAATGCGACAAATAGTCTTAAAGCAAAGTCATTTATTTTCCCATCACTTATATCTTTTGCTTTTTTTGCAATTGCCATTAAAGCAGGTTCCGCCATAGTAGTTGAAAAACCAATAGCAAAAGCAAAAGCATATATAGTTAATGCAGAATCACTTTTAGTTAGTTGATAAGCCATGGTTTCACCAAGTGAAAATAAACCAAGTTCTAAGCCTAAGATAAAAGCATAAAGCCCAACAATAACTAAAATAAAACCTAAAAATACAATTTTAATATTTTGAATATGTTTTTTTAAAACAGCATATTGAAAAAATATTATAATAGCTAAAATAGGCAGAACATCTTGTACGACATTAATTAAACCTGTAATAAGACTAGTAACTGTAATGTCCGTAGGTGAAGATACATTTGCTTGAACAACTATTTGTTCTATACTTGTAGCATCTACAAAAGAATAAACAATTATTCCATAAATTTGTACAAAAATCATAGGAGTTAAAGCGGCAAATGCAATAAGACCAAAACCATCAGATATAGGGTTTCTTCCTTTAATTGCAGAAGCTAGTCCAATTCCTAAAGCAGCAACCAAAGGAACAGTTACAGTTGATGTTGTAACTCCTCCTAAATCATAAGCAAGTCCTATTATTTCTTGTGGTGCAAAAAATGTAACAGTAATTGCTATAAAATACCCTATTATTATATAATAATGAATAGGGTGACCCTTGATTATTCTAAATACTCCTAATAATATAGCAAAACCAACAGAAAAAGCTACAACTAACCTTAATACAGTTTCATCAATTCTTCCACTTGAAATAGATGCTGCTTTATTTGCAATGACTGCAAGTGCTGGTTCTGCTATAGCGGAACCAAAACCTATTAAAAATCCAAATATTAAAATCCATATTGTCCAACCAGATTTTGCAAAGTCTCTTGCAAGACCTTCTCCTACAGGGAAAATGCCAATTTCAAGACCTTGTAAAAAAACAGCAAGTCCAACTCCTACAATTACAAGTCCAATAGCTGTGCTTATCCAATTATCTGGAACACTTTGAATAATTGCTAATTGAAAAAACAAAATCACTAAAATGACTGGAATAAGGTCTCTAAAAGACTCTTTTAATAATTTTAAAAAAAAATGAAACTGCATCATGATATTTTTATTTCCTTTTAACCTTTAAATATAGTGTTCTTTTTTTGCAAGTCTTGTTTTTTGTGAAACAAAAGAATTAAGTGCACCTAGATATGCTCTTGCAGTTGCACTCATAGTATCAATACTTAAACCATGTCCTACACAAGAAGGCATATCTTTATCAAAAACGACTCTAGCTGTAACTTTAGCTAAAGCATCTTTACCTTGAGTTACTGAAGTAACTTTATAATCTTCTAAGGATCCTTCAATTTTTGTTAGTCTATCAATAGTTTTAAAAATTGCATCCATGGTACCTTCGCCAATACAGGAATCTTTTAATAATTCATCTTTATATTTTATACAAACAGCAGCTGTTGCAAAACCATCACTACAATCTGAAATTTGCAAAGAAGTTAATTCATAAGTTTTATTTTGATTTAATGACTCATCAGTAATTAACATACTAATATCATCGTCAGTAATTTCTTTTTTCTTATCAGCTAAAACTTTAAATCTTTCAAAAGCAGAATTTAGCTCATCATTTGAAACATTAGTAAAACCTAAATGCTCAATCTTATCTCTAAATGCAGCACGACCAGAGTGTTTACCTAAAATAAGAGTTGATTCTTTATAAACTCCAACATCTTCAGGTCTCATTATTTCATATGTTTCTTTATTTTTTAGCATTCCATCTTGATGTATTCCACTTTCATGTGCAAAAGCATTTTTCCCCACTATTGCTTTGTTTTGTTGAGGTTGAACTCCTGTAATATTTGCAACTAATCGTGAAGTAGGATAAATCTCTGAAGTATTTATATCTGTATATAAGTTTTTAAAAACATCTTTTCGTACATTAATAGCCATCACAACTTCTTCTAAAGCACAGTTTCCAGCTCTCTCACCTAAACCATTTATCGTAACTTCTACTTGTCTTGCACCATTTAATACAGAAGCTAAAGTATTTGCAGTAGATAATCCTAAGTCATTATGATTATGAACTGAAACAATGGCACGAGATCCTGCATACTTAGATAATTCTTTTACCATATAAGCTAACTCATCTGGCAATCTATAGCCTACTGTATCAGGTAAATTAATAGTACTTGCACCTGCATTTATAACAGCATCCATAACTTCTTTCATAAATGAAATATCTGATCTTCCTGCATCTTCTAATGAAAATTCAACATCATCTACAAATGTTTTTGCGTATTGTACTGCGTTAATTGCTCGTTTTATTACTTCATCTTCACTCATTTTTAATTTATATTTCATGTGAATTGGTGAAGTTGCTATAAAAGTGTGAATTCTATGCTTTTTAGCATTTTGTACTGCAAGAGCCGATTGTTTAATATCATTATCAATTGCTCTACTTAAAGAACAAACTGACGAGTTTTGAACAACTTGTGCTATTTGTGACACTGCATCAAAATCACCAGGAGATGCTGCTGCAAATCCTGCTTCAATTACATCAACACCTAATTTTTCTAATTGAATTGCAATTTTTATTTTTTCTTGTGTATTCATAGAACAACCTGGACTTTGTTCTCCATCTCTTAATGTTGTATCAAATATTATGATTTTATTATTATCCATATTTTAACCTTTAGTAAATTGTATTGATTATATCAATTTTAAATAAAAAATTGATAAGTAGTAAGTTGATTATATTCTAAAATTTAGTATTTTAGAGTGATTTTGCAAGAAGTAGAAGAGTATTGACACTTTTTATGAAATGATTATTAATACAATCATATATTTTCATTGTAACTCTCCTTGATTTTTATAAAGAGCAGTTTAACAAATATTATAATATTTGTCAATAATAAAAAATTATATAAACTTTGTTATAATAATTTTTAAGTAAAACTTGAAGGTTAAAGAATGAAAACAATGGCTTGTAAACAATTAGGTGGAGCTTGTGACAAAATATTTCAATCTAATACATTTGACGAAATGGCTCAATTAAGTAAACAACATGGCATGAAAATGTTTGAGCAAAAAAATGAATTGGCGAATTACATCTTAAAGCTATGAATAATATGCAAGATCCTGAAGAAATGTATAAGTGGATTGAAAATAAACAGAAAGAATTTGATAATTTAGCTGAATACTAAAACTATTTACATTAAAAAAATGTTTAAAACATTAGGATAATGGCTCCGGATGCTGGATTCGAACCAGCGACCAAGTGATTAACAGTCACCTACTCTACCACTGAGCTAATCCGGAAGCTAAAAAGAATGTAAAAGTATGGCTCCGGATGCTGGATTCGAACCAGCGACCAAGTGATTAACAGTCACCTACTCTACCACTGAGCTAATCCGGAAATCATATTATCTTTTATGGGGTGAAATTATAGTAAAAAACATTTATCTTGTCAAGATAATTTAACATAAAATTAAACAATTTTAATAATTTACTTTTGGTTAATAAAGCTTTGATAAAATTAGATATCAGATTTTAAAGAATATATATTAGGATAATAACAATGTTATTGATGAAACTAGAAGCAAAAGAAAAATTTGCTTTTTTACAATTAGCACATTATTTAGCTAGAATTGACAATGAATATAGAAATGAAGAAATTGACATTATTTTAGAATATTGTTCGGAAATGGGTATTGATAACGATGATTTTTTTAATATGAATGATTTTGATTTGGAATATATTCTACAAACCTTTAAGACAAAATATTCTAAAAAAATTGTTATCCTTGAACTTATGATTTTAATTTATGCCGATGAAAAATACAATATAAAAGAAGAAAATGTAGTTATTAAAATCAGTAAATATTTTTCTTTATCACAAAAAGACTTGACTGCCGCTTCTAAATGGGGTAAAACAATTGCAAGTTTGTACAAACAAGGAAAAATATTTATAGAAAGTTAAAATGAGAAAGAATTTAAACTTTATACCTTTATTTACAAAAGTTTAGATAAAATAACTTATGACTATAATAGAAAAACATAATTTCAAGGTTGAAAAACTAATTCATGATTATGAATTATTGCAAGCAAAAAATGCAAATCTTCAATTTGATATTAATGAATTAACAAATATGAATGACGAATTATTAAAAGCTAATCAAGATATGTTACTAAAAATAGATAGTCTCTTGGCTTTATCTAAGGTTAAAAAAAGTGAGTAAAAAATTAACTTTTCACATTAATAATATGGCATATACACTTAGTGTAGATAATAATGTTCAAAAAGAATTAGCAAAATACACACCAATAAATAAAGATATGGATACCAAAGATTTACTTGTAGCTTATGTTAGGCTGGCTCAAAATCATTCAATTTTATTAAATGAAATACAAAAAATATCTCAAAAAATCCCAGATATTAAATGAA
>JADGEG010000010.1:17212-19473 GCA_016744485.1 Arcobacter sp.
AATAATTTTTGTTTTAACAATCATAGGGATTATAAGTATTTTTTTTGTTCCAAAATATAATGAAATGATCTTAAAATCAAAAAAAATAAAAATAAAATCTCAAATAATATTAATCCAAAATGGAATTAAAAAAATACTTAATAAAAATATACTTTTATCAAGTGGAATTTTATTAAAACATTTAGATGATGCTTTAATCAATAAAGATAAAGAAAAACTTTTTTCAAAGTTATTGGATTTTGAAATATTTTCAACTACCCTACTAAATAAAGAACGTGGGAAATGGATAAAAATATCTCAAAATAAATATATAACTTATTTAAATAAAAATTTATTTTTATCTTATAGTTTTGAAAATAATTCTTTTGTATGTAAAAGTATTAATATAATATGTAAAGAATTTGAATGATATATTATTATGAACTTTGTATTTTAGAAACTCCTTTATCTAATCTAACATATCAATCTGATATAAGTATTGATATAGGTTCTAAAGTATTAGTTTCTTTAAAAACAAGAAAAAAATTAAGTGATGCAGTAATATTAAAAAAAGTAAATAAGCCAAGTTTCAAATGTGTTAATATAACAAAAATAACATCTTTTTATTATGACACTAAGATGATAGAAATTGCACAATTTATATCCAAATACTATATTTGTAGCCTAGGAGAGGCCTTAAGTATTTATGTGCCTTTTAATAAAAATATATCTTTTACAAAAAATGATAAACAATTTGATTCAAATATTAAACTTTCTTCTTTTCAAAAAAAAGCATCTAATTTTTTAGAAAAAAATAAACAAGCACTATTATTTGCAAATACAGGGAGTGGAAAAACAGAAATATATATAAAAGCAATTGAGCAAGTACTTAAACAAAATGCACAAGCTTTATTATTAATGCCTGAAATTTCTTTAAGCCCACAAATGCACAAAAGACTAGAAAAAGTATTTGGTCAAAATATTGCACTTTGGCATTCTAAAATTTCCAAGAAGAAAAAAGAGAAAACTCTAGAACATCTTTTAAATGGTCAAATTAATTTAATAGCAGGAGCTAGATCTGCATTATTTTTACCATTTAAGAACTTAAAATTAATTGTTGTTGATGAAGAGCATGATGAATCTTATAAAAGTGATAAAAAACCCAGATATAATGCAAAAGATTTAGCTTTATATATTGCTAAAAAATATGATATCAAATTAATACTAGGAAGTGCAACCGCATCAATATCTTCTTTTTATAAAATACCTTATTTTATTTTAGATGAAACTTTTTATACATCACAAAAAATAATTAATTTTGATAATTCATCTAATAACTTATCTCCTCTTATTTTAAATAAAATGACCCAAGCATTAAATAATAATCATCAAGTTATAGTATTTGTACCAACAAGAGCAAATTTTAAATACCAAATTTGTACTTCATGTGGTAAAGCGGTTGAATGTCCTTATTGTTCAGTTTCTATGAGCTTACATAAAAATGATTTAGCACTAAAATGTCATTATTGTAACTTTACCCAAAGAATCCCAGATTCTTGTCCTTCTTGTACAAATGGTATTATTTCTAATTTAAGAATAGGAACTGCACAAATTGAAGAAGAACTAAATGCTATTTTTAAGAATATTGTTGTAAAAAGATTTGATACAGATGAGATAAGAACACATAATCATTTAAAACAAATTTTAAGTGATTTTAATAAAAATAAAATTGATATTTTAGTAGGAACACAAATGTTATCTAAAGGACATGATTATCATAATGTAAAATTGGCTATTGTTTTTGGAATAGATTCAATTTTAAGTATGAATTCATATAAAGCAAGAGAAAAAGCTTTATCTTTATTAATTCAAATTTCAGGAAGAATTGGAAGAAAAGGAAAAGGAGAAGTTATAATCCAAAGTAAAAACGAAGATTTTTTTTCACATTTTTTACAAAAAAGTACTTATAAAGAATTTTTAGAAGAAGAATTAAATTTTAGAAAAGATTTGTATCCTCCTTTTGTAAAAATAGCAAGAATAATTTTTGCACATACAAATGGACTGAAAGTAAAAAAAGAATTAGATTTTTTTGTAAATTTATTAAAAAGCAATAAAAACATAGAGCTAATTGGATTTGGACAATGTATGGTTTTTAAAATATTAAATAAATTTAGATATGAAATAATTATTCGTTCAAACAATATTAAAGAGCTTTTAATAGCTTTACATAGTATTAATTCAAGTATGTCAAGTATTGATATGGACACTTTATACTAACTTAG
>JADGEG010000172.1 GCA_016744485.1 Arcobacter sp.
ACCTATTGAAATATTGATATTTGTTTTAAATCTTGATGTAGTATTAGAAGCAAAGTCATAAGTTGACTCATCATTATTAATACTAATTTCAACTGCACCTTTTATATCAATTACATCTTTAATTTTAGAAATATTTCGAGCTCCTAATACAAAATCAATATAAGGAGCTCTTTTTATAATATCTTTTCCCAAATGACTTGCAGTACAACCACAAACACCAATTTTGGCATCTTTTTTCTTTTTATTTTTAAATTGTCCAAGTTCAGAAAAAAGTTTTTGAACAGGTTTATCTCTAACTGAACAAGTATTAATAATAATTAAATCTGCTTCTTCTATAGAATTTGTTACATTATAATTTTTATGTTTTTTTAGCTCTGCTGCTATATGAACACTATCTGTATCATTCATTTGGCAACCAAGTGTTTGAATAAATAGTTTTTGATTTTTAAGTTTTGTCATATAATATGTCTTTTTTAATTATAAGACATGAACTTCATACATATATTCATCATCTGATAGACCATATTTTATTTCTCTAAAATAAATATTTAAATTATTATTTTCCAATGAAGTTACTAATTTCATCATGTCTTTGTGTGAATTTTCTTTATCAAAATAAAATATTTGTTCTCCTTTTTTAGATAATATTTCTTTTATAGCTTCTAAACTTACTTTTTTGGGTTCATCTTTAAGCTGTGTTCGTGCGAATAATAATTCCATATATCAGACCTTTATATTTTTAAATGAAACAATATTCTAACCAAGTATCTCTTTAATATGGATAAAAGAAGTTTTTTAATAAAATATAAAACTATACACATTGATAATCTCCAAAATCACATTTCAATGTTAAAAAAGGGTTAGAATGGATAAAATTATAGATATCTTAGATTCTATTGCATATGAAAAAGGTCTGAAAATAGAAGATGTTGAGAATGCTTTAAAAGAGTCTTTAGTGAAAACTGCTGAAAAAATGGTAGATCATACTTTGGTATTTGATGCAGAAATAGATAGAACAAATAAAAAATTAGAATTATTTCAAAAAATTGAAGTTGTTAATAAAGATGATGAACGCTTAATTGAAGATGCTGTTGATGAATATGATAGCATAATAAATAAAGAAAACTATATTATTTTAGAAGATGCTTTGGAAATTTCAAATAATCTAGAAATTGGTGATTTTGTACACTATGATTTAGAATTTGAAAATATGGGAAGGAATGCAGCTACAATATTACATAATAATTTTGAATATAAATTACAAAGATTTTTAGAAGGAAATCTTTTAAATAAATATCAAAATAAAATTGGACATACCATTAGTGGGCGAGTTACAAGAATAGATAAAGATGATAATACTTTTGTTGAAATTGGAGAAGTAAAAGGTTTATTACTTAGAAAAAATAGAATAAAAGGTGAATATTTTAAAATAGGTGATACGGTTAAAGCAGTAGTAAGAACTGTAAATATTAATAAAAACTATGGTTTAATAGTTGAGATCTCAAGAACATCTCCAAAATTTCTAGAAAGTCTGTTAAGACTAGAAGTACTAGAGTTAAAAGATGAAATTTTAACTATTGAATCTTGTGCTAGAATTCCTGGAAGTAGAGCCAAAATAGCAATAAGTTCAAGTGATATTGATGTAGACCCAATTGGTTCTGTTGTTGGTGTAAAAGGTGTTAGAATTACTGCTGTTTCTAAGCAATTAAATGGTGAAAATATTGATTGTGTTGAATATTCACCAATTCCTGAAATGTTTATATCAAGAGCATTGTCTCCTGCACTTATCTTAAGTGTTAAAATTGAAAAACAAGCACAAGGTAATGAAAGAGGTAAAGCAGTTGTTAGCATTAATTCTGAACAAAAATCAAAGGCAATTGGAAAAGCTGGATTAAACATAAGATTAGCATCAATGTTAACTAAATTTGATATTAAATTAGAAGAAGTTGATGGTCCTAGTTTAGATGATAATGGAGAAGTTATAAAAAAACAAACAAATACTGCAAGTTTAGAAGCTTTATTTAAATAATGATACAAATATATGATTCTGTTTTTAAAAATAAAATAAACTTTAAAGAAATTTGTAAACACAAAGTGAATATATACATATGTGGACCAACGGTTTATGATTCTTCGCATTTAGGTCATGCAAGAAGTGCTATTGCATTTGATCTTCTTCATAGAATGTTTAAACTAAATAATTTTGAAGTAAAAATAAGTAAAAATTTTACAGATATTGATGATAAGATTATTAAAAAAATGAATGAAAATAATTTAAGTTTAGAAGAAATTACAAATAAATATATTAATGAGTATAAAAATGACATGAAAACTTTAAATGTTTTAGAAAACTCTTTAGAACCAAAAGCTAGTGAAAACATAAATATTATGATATCTATGATAGACAAATTACTTGCAAAAGATATTGCATATATTATTAATGATGGTGTTTATTTTGATATTTCACAAGATGATAAATATGGCAGTATTTCAAATAAAGTAAATGAAGCAAATTCTAGATCAAGAATAGTAAATAATACAAAAAAAAGGAATCAAGCTGATTTTGCTTTGTGGAAGTTTGAAAAGAAAAACGATGTAGCTTATGAAGCAAAATTTGGAAAAGGTCGTCCAGGTTGGCATCTTGAATGTTCTGCTATGATTGATGAACACTTAGCCTATAAAAATGAAAATTTTCAAATTGATATTCATTGTGGAGGTGCTGATTTATTATTCCCTCATCATGAAAATGAAGCAGCACAAACAAGATGTTCAACAAAACAAGATCTAGCAAAATATTGGATGCATAATGGTTTTGTACAAATAAATAATGAAAAAATGAGTAAGTCTTTAGGAAACTCATTTTTTTTAAAAGATATATTAAAAAGATATTCAGGTGAACTTATAAGGTTTTATTTATTAAGTTCACATTACAGAAGTGATTTTAATTTTAGTGAAGAAGATTTACTGTCTTCTAAAAAAAGATTAGATAAATTATATAGACTAAAAAAAAGAGTTTACTTGCTAGATGCTTCAACAATCAATCAACAATTTAGAGAATATATAATGTCTTCTTTAAATGATGATTTAAATTCTCCTAAAGCACTTGGTATTTTAGATGAATTTATAACAAAATCAAATGATATTTTAAATAAAGACAATAAGAATAAGAATCTTAAAAAAGAAATAGTAGCATCTTTGAAATTTATAGAAGAGGCATTAGGTATTGGTTTTATGGATGCTTATGAATATTTTCAATATGGGATTAATCAAGATATTATTTTAAAAATTCAAAACTTAATTAATAAAAGAGATGAAGCAAAAAAAGATAAAGATTTTAAAAAAGCTGATGAAATCAGAACTGAAATTTCACAGCTTGGAATTTCCATAATGGACACTGTATCTGGTGTTGTATGGGAAAAATTATAATGTTTATTTCCTAAAAGATAATACTAAAATGTCATATTTTCCATTATTTTTAAATTTTACAGATAAAAAAATATTACTTATAGGTGCTGGTAAAATAGCTTATGATAAATTAACTCATTTATTAGATTTTACAAGAAATATCACCATTTTATCAAAAACATTTGATAAAAACATAAATCACTTAATCAAAACTAATAATTTAGTAAGTATAAAAAAAGAATATAGATTAAATGACATACAAAATTATGATATTATAATAGTCGCAATTAATGATATGATTTTACAAAAAAAAATATATAAAGAATCTAAACATTATGAATGTTTATGTAATTGTGTAGATTTTCTTGAGTGTTGTGATTTTATTTTTCCATCTTATATTAAAAAAGACAACTTAATTATAGCAATTTCTACTTCAGGAACATCACCAGCCTTTGCTAAACATTTAAAAATATATTTAAAAAAAATTATTCCAGTTTCTGTTATTTTTTTTTTAAAAGATATGAAAAATTTACGTAAGTCTTTGCC
>JADGEG010000173.1 GCA_016744485.1 Arcobacter sp.
CTCAATTTACTTTGAGGGAAGACTAGATAAAACACTAAATTTATGATTCAATTTTAGGAATTACTAGATGCTGACACAGATTATTGAACAGTCCCATTTTTTCAACCTTGATTCAAAAAACCATAAAAATAAAGTTTTAAACTATACTGATATTTTTAAACGTTCTTAATGAATACAATTTATTCATTATCTATTTTACTTAATAACATACAATAACACTTCTACATTATCAAGTAATTTTATTTTATCTAAAATTTAATTTCTATATTTTTTTCTTCACCATTTCTCAAAACAGTAAAAACACATTCATCAGATGCCTTTAACGCCCTCATCATTTTTGATATTTGTTTATAATTATTAATATTAGTATTGTTCATTTTTATAATAATGTCATCGATTAATAAAGTTGAATTAAGTGGTCTTGACAAAAAAGGAGATTATAGTTAACTTAGGGTCTAACAAACTTCACTAGTAGTGCTTGATATATAATATTTATTTAGCCTTAAGTGTAAATATTTATATAATGTATTACATTATTTTAATAATAATAAAGGTCAGTTAAATTCTTTGGAATATATTCACCACTAAGTACTTTTTTAATTCTTTTTACTCTTTGTTTATTATTCTTAGGATATTTTTTTATATTAAATTTTTTGCTATTAATAAGCATTGCAAGTAAAGATAAATACTGATCATCGTTTAATTTTAAAAGTGGTTTTTGAAAATATGCTTGTGCTGCATTTTCAAAACCAATTATATATTTACCATGTATATTACCCATATAAGAAACATTTAAAAAAATAGTAAGTTGTTCACTTTTACTTAAGATTTTATTTACAACAAAATAAGCAATAAGACTTTGTTTTATTTTTCTATATCCAGGTTTAAAGTTTTTAAAATAAAGTTTTTTGACTATTGATTGAGTAATGGTTGTTAATCCTGCACCTGCTGTATTTAAATCTACACCATTATGATTATAAAAATCAGGATCTTGTATTTTTATTAACCAATTTTTCCATTTATTAGGTAAATTACTATCTATGATGTTAATTTCTCTAGTTTTTTGATTATAAATTCGCCATTTTTTTAGTTTTAAATCTGTTAATATAGTATTTTGTGTATATTCTTTTGCATTAAAAATAATACAAGTAAACAAAATCATTAATACTATGATACTACTTAAAATAATAATCAAACTTTTTTTCAACATTTTAATATTTAATTTAATTTTATTTTATTGATATATGTATTTGTACAGTTTTTTCGTCTTTATAATACTCAAAATCTGTTGTATAGATTCTTTCATATTGCACATTTTCTTTAGAAAAAAACTCCCAAATTTTAGCCCAAGTTTGAATAACTGCTTGAGGCATTTCTCCCTTTCCTTCAAATAATAAATATTTTTCTTTTTTGATTTTTATAGACTCTAAAGTATCATTTGAACTAGCATAACCTACTAAAACATCAAATTCACCATTTGCATTGGATTCATAATTATAATATACTCCATAAATTCTTTGACCTTCTTTATAATTTACAAATATCTCATCATCAAATTTTTGCCATAAAGCACCTATATTTGCAGTCTTAGAATGCATTTCGTTTGCATTTGTTGTTCTTGTTGACATACCGTAAATTGTTTTTTCTTCAATTTGTACTATGTACATATTATTCCTTTATAACTTTAATTCTTTTTCTAAATAATAACCAGTATATGATTTAGATTTTTTATGATTAGAAGCTACATACTCAGGTGTTCCTTCATCTACAATTTTCCCACCTTTATGTCCACCTTCAGGACCCATATCAATAAGCCAATCAGAGTTTTTAATAATATCTAAATTATGTTCAATGACTAAAACAGAATTACCAAGATCAACTAAATGATGTAATACTTTTGTAAGTCTATCAACATCAGCAAAATGTAATCCAGTTGTAGGTTCATCTAATATATACAAAGTTTTACCTGTATCTTTTTTACTTAATTCTTTAGATAATTTAATTCTTTGAGCCTCTCCACCACTTAAAGTAATAGCATTTTGTCCTAAAGTAATATATCCAAGTCCTACATCACTTAAGGTTTGTAATTTTGCATTTATTTTTGGTATTTTTATAAAAAAACTTAAGGCTTCATCAACACTCATAGCTAAAATATCAGCTATACTTTTACTTTTATATAATATTTCTAATGTTTGTGCATTATATCTTTTACCATGACAAGTATCACATTTAACCATGATATCTGGTAAAAAGTGCATTTCTATTTTTATTTCACCTTCACCTTGACATTTTTCACATCTTCCACCTTTTACATTAAAAGAAAATCTTCCAATTTTATAAGCTCTAATTTGAGCTTCTTTAGTTTTTGAAAATAATAATCTCAATTCATCCATAA
The DNA here is from genome assembly GCA_016744485.1 of Arcobacter sp. Lineage (GTDB taxonomy): Bacteria > Campylobacterota > Campylobacteria > Campylobacterales > Arcobacteraceae > BB30. Next base: position 2,396 of record JADGEG010000173.1, read on the forward strand.
GCCCTGTATATGTAGCTGGATTTGATCTTGGGGTTCTTCCTATTGGACTTTGATCTAAATATATAACTTTATCAAGCTTATCTAAACCATCAATGCTAACACCATCTACTTTTTTAACTTTTCTTGCATGGTTTAAAAGCTCTTTTGCTACAGGTAATAAAGTTTGTAAAATCAAAGAAGATTTTCCACTACCACTAACCCCTGTAATTGCACATAAGTTTTTTAAAGGTAATTTTACATCTAAATTTTTAATATTATTAATAGTAACATTTTTTATTTCTATAAAATCTTCTTGAGGTCTATCATGTCTATATTCTATTTTTTTAGCACCTGATAAATATTTAGCTGTTAGAGTTTTGGCTTTTTTCATTTGTTTTAATGTTCCATTAAAAACTATTTCACCTCCATATTTACCAGCTTTTGGACCAATATCTACTATATAATCGGCTGTGTTTATAGTTTCTTTATCATGTTCAACTACGATTACTGTATTTCCTTTATCTTTTAATGCTTTTAGAGTTTTTATTAATTTATTTGTATCTCTTTCATGTAAACCAATTGATGGTTCATCTAAGACATACATAACTCCTGTTAATCCTGAACCAATTTGAGAAGCTACTCTTATTCTTTGAGCCTCACCTCCTGAAATAGTTCTAGCATCACGACCAAGTGTAATATATCCTAAACCAACATCATTTAAAAAATATATTCTTTCTTTTATTTCTTTTAATATAGGTGTTGCTATTAATTGTTCTTGTTCATTTAAATATTTAAAATTTGTTTCATCTTGAAAAAACTTATGAGATTCTTCAATTGGAAGGTTGATAAGTTGTGAAATAGTTTTTTTAGCTAAATATACATGTGCAGATGATGGTTTTAATCTATTTCCATCACAAGATGAACAAGATTTTTCAGTCATGTATTCAGACATTTCTTTTTCATCTTTAATCATATTAAAAGCTATTTGAACTATACCCTCCCATTTTCTAGTTAATTTATGTCTTTTCCATGTAAATTTAGCTTCTTCAACTCCACCATGAAGTATAGCTTTTTGTTGATAGTCTTCTAATTTATTAAAAGCAATATTTGTATCAATATTAGAAGCCTTACAAAAAGCTAAAAGCATTTTAAAATAATAGCCTTTATTAAAACCATATATTACTTTTACAGCACCTTTTTCTATTGATAGCTCTTTATTAATAACTTTTTTTAAATCTAAAGTATATCTAATACCTAAACCATCACAAGAAGAACAAGCACCTTTGGGTGAATTAAAAGAAAAACTTAAAGGTTCTAAAGGTTCAAATGAAATCTTACAATTAAAACATGCCATATGTTCAGAATAATGAATATGTTTTTCAATTCCCATTTCTTCATGATTTAAAACTTCAATTTCAAGTTCTCCAAAACTTTCTTTTAAACCTTTTTCTACATCTTGGGCGATTCTATCTCTATTTTCATCTTTTATAATAACTCTATCAATTACTACTTTAATTGTGTGCATTTTTGTTTTAGCAAGTTCTATTTCTTCATCAAGTCTTACCATAAC
>JADGEG010000174.1 GCA_016744485.1 Arcobacter sp.
GTATTATTAATAAAAGATGTACAAGGTACTGGAAAAACTGGTGAAGTTAAAGAAGTAAAAGATGGTTATGGTAAAAATTTTTTAATTAAAAAAGGTTTTGCATTACATGCAAGTACTGAAGTTTTAAATAAATATAAAGCTAAACAAAAAAAAATTGAAAAAAATAAATTAGATGAAATTAATAAAGCTAAAGAAATTTATAATGTATTAGATGCACAGAAATTTACAATTCATCATCAAGTTGGAGCAAATGGACATTTGATTGGTTCAGTTACAAATAAAGAAATTTCAGAAATTTTAAAAGCTCAAGGTAATATCGAACTTGATAAAAAACAGATTGTTTTAAGAAATAAAATAAAATCTATTGGTATATTTGAAGTTGATTGTAAATTAGGTCATGGAGTTCATGGCACTATTAAAATAGATGTAATAGCAAAATAATATGTTTGATGCAACAACAATATTAGCCTTTAAGGGAAAAAATAAAGCTGTAATTGGTGGAGATGGTCAAGTTACTTTTGGAAATTCTATTTTAAAAGCAAATGCGACAAAAATAAGAACACTATATAAAGAAAAAGTATTAGCAGGGTTTGCAGGAAGTACAGCAGATGCTTTTAATTTATTTGATATGTTTGAAACACATTTAGAACTTACAAAAGGAGATCTTCTAAAAGCAGTAGTATCATTTTCTAAAGAATGGAGAAAAGATAAACTTTTAAGAAAACTAGAAGCTATGATGATAGTTCTTAATACAAAACATATTTTTATATTAAGTGGTACAGGAGATGTTGTTGAGCCAGAAGATGGAGCAATTGCTTCTATTGGAAGTGGAGGAAATTTTGCCATTTCAGCTGCACGTGCATTAAATAAACATTCTTCTTTAAATGAAGTTGATTTAGTAAAAGAATCTTTGTACATAGCAGGTGAGCTATGTATTTATACAAATAAAAATATCAAAATATTAGAACTTAAGGAATAAATATAATGGATTTAACACCTAAACAGATTGTTAAACACTTAGATGATTATATCATTGGACAAAAAGAAGCTAAAAAAACAATTGCATTAGCTTTACGAAACCGATATAGACGAATGAAAGTGGAGCCAGAACTTCAAGAAGATATTATGCCAAAGAATATCTTAATGATAGGAAATACTGGAGTTGGTAAAACAGAAATAGCAAGAAGATTAGCAAAAATTATGTCTTTACCTTTCATAAAAGTTGAAGCTAGTAAATATACAGAAGTTGGTTTTGTTGGAAGAGATGTCGAATCTATGGTTAGGGATCTAGTTTTTGAATCTATGAATTTAGTTAACAAAGAATTTAAAGATTTAATTAAAGATCAAATTGAAACTGAGGTTAATAAACAAATTATTGAAAAAATATTGCCACCTCTACCTAAAACAGCAAGTTCAAGTGCACAAGAATCTTTTATAATCACTTATAACAAAATGGAAAAAAAACTTATAAATGGTGAACTTGATGATAAAATAATTCAAATAGAAATTCCAAAAATTACAAATATTGAAGTTATAGATTCTACTATGCCTATGGATATGAATTCTATTCAAGAAAATTTGAATAAACTTTTTTCAGGTATAAATAAAGAACAAGTTAAAAAAGATGTAACAATAAAAAATGCAAAAGTTTTACTAAGAAATAGTGCATCTGAAAATTTATTAGATCAAGAAGCTATTAAGCTAGAAGCATTAAAAAGATGCGAAAATGGTGGTATTATTTTCTTAGATGAGATAGATAAAATTGCTACAAGTAAAAAAAATAATAATCAAGATCCATCTAAAGAAGGTGTTCAAAGAGATTTGTTACCAATAGTTGAGGGGAGTACTGTTCAAACAAAATTTGGTCAAATAAAAACAGATCATATACTATTTATAGCCGCAGGTGCATTTCATGTTAGTAAACCAAGTGATTTAATACCTGAATTACAAGGACGATTTCCCTTAAGAGTAGAACTAGAAAACTTAAATGAAGATGCTTTGTATAAAATACTTACAAATACTAAGAACTCTTTACTCAGACAATATAAAGCTTTACTTAAAGTTGAAGATCTTGTTTTAGAATTTGAAGATGATGCTATACATTCATTTGCTAAATATTGTGTTGAAGCTAATGAAAAAATTGAAGATATTGGTGCTAGAAGATTATATACTATTATTGAAAAAGTTATTGAAGATATTAGTTTTAATGCTGATGAAAAAAAAGGTCAAAAAATAATTATTACAAAAAATTTAGTTCAAGATAAATTAAGTGATATAATCAAAAATGAAGATTTAACAAGATATATTTTATAGAATTTAAATATTTTTTTGCTATACTAAAGATATAAAAATTAGGAGTATTTTATGAATGTAGTTACTTTTTTTGATTTTGATGAATCATTAATAAATAAAAAATATAATGTAAAATTTTATAAAAATGAATGTGCTAAAGATTGTGCAGTTGCACTTTTAAATATTGATTCTATTTTTGATTATGAAGAACATAAACATTCTTATTGTAAAGATAATTTTGTTTCTATTGCTATTGTTGAAGATTGGGATGATTATGATGCCTTTAAAAATTTTGGTGTTAGTGCATGGATTAAATCTGATGATATTGCAAAAATAAATGAATTAATATCTTTAGCAGAAAAAAGGCTTGCATCATAATAATAGATACTCATTGTCATTTAGATAATAAACTATATTATGAAGATATAGATAAAGTAATTAAAAATGCAAAAAAACAAGGAGTTGAAAAATTTTTAATTCCTGGAGCTAATTTTGATGATTTGCCACAAGCTATTAAACTTAGTGAAAAATATGATGAAATTTATTTTGCACTTGGAATTCACCCTTATGATATAGAACAATATGATGAGAAAATTCTAGAAAAATATATTTCACATTCTAAATGTATAGCTGTTGGGGAGTGTGGTTTGGATTATTTTAGACTTCCAAAAAATGAAAATGAAAAAATTAAAAATATTCAAAAACAAAAAGAAGTTTTTATTTCTCAAATAAACTTTGCTAAAAAAGTAAAAAAACCATTAATCATACATATAAGAGAAGCATCAATGGATGCAAAAAAAATTTTAGAAGACTATGAAGCTAAAGAAGTAGGTGGTGTTTTACACTGTTATAATGCTGATGAAAACTTACTTTCTTTATCAAATCATAATTTTTATTTTGGAATAGGTGGAGTAGTAACTTTTAAAAATGCAAAAAAACTATTGGCTGTTTTAAATAAGATCCCAAAAGATAAATTACTTATCGAAACAGATGCACCTTATTTAACACCACATCCTTTTAGAGGTAAAAGAAATGAACCTTTATATACTAAATACATAGTTGAAAAAATTTCTCAAATATTAAATCTAGATTCAAATGAAATAGAAAGTTTAACAAGTAAAAATGCCTATAAGTTATTTAAGCAGTTTTCAACAAAAATTTAAGTATCATCTTAACTATTTAGATATTAGGATTTTTTTTGAATAAAATATTTTTACTTTTATTTTATTATTTAAGTTGCTTAAATGCCTCTTTAATAGACTCTAGTTTTTATCAAAAAGACTTACAAGTTTTAGAAGATTTAGATATTGAAATATCTTTTATAAAAGATGATAAATTAAAAACAATATATAATAAATTCCTAAATAAAAATGGTTCAAATTATTATGTTAAAAAATTAAATAATGCTTCTTTATTTCTTCCTAGAATTAAAAAAGTTCTTAAACATACAGGTTTACCTCCTGTTTTTTTATATATGGCAATGGCTGAATCAAACTTTACTATTGATGCAAAATCAAAAACTAAAGCTATTGGTTTATGGCAGTTTATGAGTCCAACTGCTAAAAACTATGGTTTAAAACAAAATTTATATATAGATGAAAGAATGGATATTGTCAAATCTACTCTTGCTGCTTCAAGGT
>JADGEG010000011.1 GCA_016744485.1 Arcobacter sp.
ATATAAAAGATATAAAACATGTAAGTTTGCAGAATTAGGTAAAGAATTTAGATGCTGTAAATAATCCATTCCAACAAAAAATATTTCTAAAGAAAGAAAAATCATCACAAAATATTTTAAAAAAGTTTGTAATATAAATTTAGTTAAAATTTTCATAGATTCATTTTTAAAGTATAGTTAGCTTTTATATGATTTATATTTTCAGTTTGTATGGCTTTTATTGCTTGAATTGTATGAGAGATTATATCTTCTAAAATATTGAATTCATCTTTGGAAAAATTTGATAAAACATAATTTATAATATCTGTCTTAAGTTTAGGTTTTCCTATTCCAATTCTAACTCTTATATAATCTTTTCCTATATGCTCATCAATGGATCTTAGTCCATTATGACCTCCATTACTTCCTGCTAATTTAAACTTCACAGTACCAAATGCTAAATCTAGATCATCATGAATTATAATAATATTTTGAATATTTATTTTATAATAATTTTTAATTTCTAAAACACTAAGACCTGAATTATTCATATAAGTATTTGGCTTGACAAATAAATTTTGATCTATTTTAATGACATTAGCTTGAAATTTTGATTTATTTATAGAAGTTGAGCTAAGATTTTTTGTCATTTCATCGATAACAAAAAATCCTACATTATGCCTTGTTCGTTTGTATTTTGTTCCAATATTACCAAGACCTACTATTAAGAACATAAAATTTACTTAGCTTTAATAACACCTACGATTGGAACTCTTGGGTCTAAAAAGCATTCTACATTTTTTGGCATAGTAATATCTCTTATTAAAATAGAATCTCCTGTATCTAAGTTATCAATTTCTAAATTAAAACTTTCAGGTAAGTCCTCAATTTTACACTTAACAGGTAGTCTTTTTTTATGAAAAATAAATAAACCTTTATTTTTAAGACCTTTTGGTGTACCTTTTGTTACAACTGGAACTAAATACTTAGTTCGAACACTCTCTTGTGCTATCATTAAATCAACATGTAACAAATCAGATGTAACTGGATGTTTTTGATATTCTTTAACAACTACTTTTAATACATCATTAGCAATTTTAACATCAAATGCAATAGTAGTTTTTGATTTTAAGAATTTTATAAATTCATTTGTATTAAATGCCGCACTAATATTAGCAAGACCTTTCCCATAAATGTTGGCAATTAAATAACCATCATTTCTCAATTTTTTAACATTTTGTTTTGTTATACTATCTCTTACGATACCCTCTAACATTTTAATCCTTTTATTTTATTTTAAAGTTCGAATTATACAAAAGATTTACTTAGTATAAGTTTAGAATATTGTTTTTTAATACTTAATTAAAGCAAAGCCTATTAAAGATCTTTAATTAAGTTTATTTTAATAAAATATCAAAAGTATATATGATATACTTTTGATATATCACTAATATTTATTCTTAAATGTATAAATACTAGTAACAAAATTTAAAATCAAAAAGGAAAAAAATGACTTGTAATTTTATTGGAGTTTATCCAGCAGTAACAACAAAGTTTAACTCAAATGACGAGATAGATTACGATGCTTGTATGAAAGGTGTACAAGCACAATTAGATGCGGGGGTTCATGGTATCATTTTAGGTGGAACGTTAGGAGAAGCTAGTACTTTAAGTGCAATAGAAAAAACTACACTTTTAGAAACTACAGTTAAATATGTCAACGGTGCAGTTCCAGTTGTATTGAATATAGCAGAACAAACAACAAAAGATGCAATTCAAGTAGCTATTGAAGCTAAAGCTTCTGGAGCTTCAGGACTTATGCTTTTACCTCCTATGAGATATGCAAGTGATGATAAAGAAACTCTTACCTATTTTAAAGCAATAGCAAGTGCAAGTGACTTACCAATTATGATATATAATAATCCAGTTGATTATAATGTAGAAGTTACACTTGATATGTTTGAAGAGTTAAAATCTTGTCCTACAATAAAAGCAGTAAAAGAAACTACTAGAAAAATTTCAAATGTTACAAAAATGATAAGTAGATTTGGTGATAGATTTAAAATTATGTGTGGGCTTGATACTTTAGGTTGTGAAGCTCTTATGATGGGTGCTCATGGTTGGGTTGCTGGTCTTGTTTGTGCATTTCCTAAAGAAACAGTTGCTATTTATGAATTAATAAAGCAAAATAGACATGCTGAAGCATTAGAAATTTATAGATGGTTTTTACCATTACTAGAGCTTGACATTAATACAAAATTAGTGCAAAATATTAAACTAGCAGAAAGTGCTGTTAAACTTGGAAATGAATATGTAAGAGAACCTAGACTTCCATTATATGGAAAAGAAAGAGCTAGTGTTCAAGCTATTATTGATACTGGTATTAACAACAGACCTACACTGCCAAAATTGTAAGAATATAAAAATATAAAAATAAAGGATATAAATTGAGCATTCATGGTAAAAATTTTATAGGAAACAAGCTTAGTGCTACGAGCAATAAAAGTAGTAAAATTTATGATATAAATAGTGAAGATGCACTTGATGGTGATTTTTATCATGCTACAAGTGATGAAGTAAATACTGCATTGCAATTAGCAAATAAAGCTTTTATTGTATATAAACAAAAAACTCAAAAACAAAGAGCAGATTTTTTAGACTCAATTGCAGATGAAATTATGAATTTAGGTGATGAACTTATTGTTAGAACTATGAATGAATCCAATCTTCCACGACCTCGTATTGAAGGTGAGAGGGGAAGAACTATTGGGCAAATAAAAATGTTTGCAACATTATTGCGAGATGGCTCTTGGGTTGAGGCTTCTATAGATACAGCAATGCCAGAAAGAACTCCTTTAGCAAGAAATGATTTAAGAAAAATGTTGCGACCCTTAGGAGTAGTTAGTGTTTTTGAAGCAAGTAATTTCCCTTTAGCTTTTGCTTGTGCAGGTGGAGATACAGCATCAGCTCTAGCAGCTGGGTGTCCTGTAATTGTAAAAGCACACAGTTCACATAGTGGAACTTCTGAATTAATTGCAAGTGCAATTATAAAAGCAGTAAAAAAATGTGATATGCCAAGTGGTACTTTTTCAATGGTACATGGAAATGGAAGAAGTGTAGGTCAACAAATTGTTATGGATGAAAGAGTTAAAGCTGTAGGGTTTACAGGTTCAACTCAAGGTGGAATGAATTTATTTGATATTGCAAATAAAAGAAAAACTCCTATTCCAGTATTTGCAGAGATGGGAAGTATTAATCCTTGTGTATTTTTACCATCTTCTTTAAAAAATACTAAAAAACTAGCTTCTGTGTATGCATTTTCTATTACTTTAGGAGTAGGGCAGTTTTGTACAAATCCTGGACTTATACTTGCTATTAAAAGTTCTAAATTAGAAGAATTTAAAAATGATTTAGCAAAAGAAATTATTAATTTAAAACCAGCTGCTATGTTATCTAGTGGAATTCAAGAGGCATATGAGACAAATAAAGAAGAAGCAATTAAACAACATGGAATTACTGTTATCGCTCAAGCTTTGGAAGAAAATACAATTGCTCAAGGTCGACCACTTGTGGCTAGTGTAAATGCTTCTGAGTTTATGAAAAATAATAAATTTCAAGAAGAGGTTTTTGGACCTTATTCTTTGTTAGTTGAATGTGACGATATAAATGAGCTTGATAAAGTTGTTTCTTGTTTAGATGGACAGTTAACTGCTACGGTTATGGGTTCAAATAGCGAAATTGCTGAACATATTAATTTAATTTCAAATTTAGAAAATAAATGTGGAAGATTATTATTTAATTCTGTTCCAACTGGTGTTGAAGTTTGTCATTCTATGCAACATGGAGGTCCTTTTCCAGCTTCAACTGATTCTAGATTTACTTCTGTTGGAACTGGTGCAATTAAAAGATTTGTTCGTCCAGTATGTTTTCAAGATTGCCCAAGTAAAATTTTGCCCCAAGAGTTAAAAGATGAAAATTCTTTAAATATTTTTAGACTTTTAAATGGTGAATATACAAAGAATAGTATATGAATTTTATAGATGCTAAAACAATAAATAAAGTTTTAGATTATCCATCACTAATACAAGCCCTAAAAGAAGCTTTTATTAGTAATATAAAAGTACCACCAAGGCATCATCATGATTTTAAAAATCCAAAAGAAGGTATTGATTCTACCTTATTATTAATGCCAGCATGGGAAGAAAGTGAAGCATTAGGTGTTAAAATTGTAACAGTTAGTCCAAATAATGCTAAATATGATTTACCATCAATTCAAGGATTATATCTTTTATTTGATGCACACAAAGGTGGCATTGAGGCTTTAATGGATGGTAAAGCATTAACAGCTAAAAGAACAGCTGCCGCTTCAGCCTTAGCAAGTAGTTATTTATCTAAAAAAAATTCAAGTTCTATGTTAATGATAGGTACTGGAGCTTTAAGTGTTGAGTTAATAAAAGCACACTCAAGTGTACGAAATATTAAAGATGTTTATGTTTGGGGAAGAAATAAAAATAAAGCGATGAAAATTGTAGAGCAGTTAAAAAATGATTTTAATATAAAAGCAGTTGATAATATTGATGATGCCATTTCAAATGTAGACATAATTTCGTGTGCCACATTAAGTGCAACACCTTTACTTTTTGGAAAAGATTTAAAAGTAGGTCAACATTTAGATTTAGTTGGTGCTTATAAACCTAATATGAGAGAAGCTAATGATGAGTTAATAAAAAAAGTAGATATTTTTATAGATACCAAAATGGCTACAAAAGAAACAGGTGATATTAAGATACCTTTAGATGAGGGAACTATTACTTTAGAAGATATTCAAGCTGATTTGTTTTTATTATGTAGGGATTTACATCAAGGTCGTAAAAATAATGAACAAATCACATTATTTAAATCTGTTGGTCATGCCTTAGAAGATTTAGCAGCTGCAAAATTAGTCAAACAAAAGATATAAATATTTATAATTAAGATTAGGTTTAGGAGAAAATATGTCTTGTAAAACATTTTTTTGTGTAGATGCACATACTTGTGGTAATCCAGTTAGAGTTGTAGTTGGTGGTGCTCCTTTGTTAAAAGGTGCTAATATGAGTGAAAAAAGACAGCATTTTTTAAAAGAGTTCGACTGGATTAGAACAGGGCTTATGTTTGAACCACGTGGTCATGATATGATGAGTGGAACTATAATATTTCAAGCTTTAAGTAATGAATTTGATGTAAGTGTATTATTTATAGAAACAAGTGGATGTTTACCAATGTGTGGACATGGAACAATTGGAACAGTTACAGTTTTAATAGAAAAAGAAATAGTTAATCCCAAAACAGAAGGAATACTTCGTATTGAAACACCAGCTGGTTTAGTTGTAGCAAGTTATGAAAAAGATGACAAAAACAAAGTTAAATCTGTAAAAATAGTAAATGTTCCTTCTTTTTTACACTCAACAAATTTAAAAGTAACTTCATCAGTTTTAGGAAAACTTAAAGTTGATGTTGCTTATGGTGGAAACTTTTATGCCATTGTTGAGCCACAAGAAAATTTTTTAGGTATTCAAGATTTTACAGCTTCACAATTAATTACAATGAGTAAAGAATTAAGAGATAAATTAAATGAACAATATACTTTTATACACCCTTTAAATGAAACTATTTGTGGGTTAAGTCATATTGAATGGACAGGAGATATTATAAAAAAAACATCAACTGCACGAAATGCAGTTTTTTATGGTGATAAAGCAATTGATAGATCACCTTGTGGAACAGGAACATCAGCTCGTATGGCACAGTGGTATACAAAAGGAAAATTAAAAAAAGGTGACACTTTTATTCATGAAAGTTATATAGGTTCTGTTTTTAATGGAGCTATTGAAGATGAGGTCAAGATAGGAACTTATGATGGAATTATTCCGTCCATTGAGGGATGGGCAAAAATCACAGGATTAAATACTATTACCATTGATGATGATGATCCTTATGCACATGGTTTTGTAGTTGTATGAATTAAAATATAATTTTTATATAACTTTAATGTTACTTATGCAATAGTATTAAAAAAACTAGTACTACTTTTAGTAATACTAATATTTATTTATAAAGAGAGTTAAATTATGAAAGATAGTATAAATATAAACTTGTATACTAATTATTTGGATTTTTATGAGTAAAGTTGCAATTATTGGTGGTGGAATTATTGGACTATGTTCAGCTTATTATTTGCATAAAAGTGGACATGAAGTTTGTATTTTTGATTCCAATGAAGTAGGAAAGCAATGTTCTTATGGTAATGCTGGTTTAATTGTACCTAGTCATTTTGAAACATTAGCAAATCTTGGTATTTTAAAAAAAGGTTTAATGTGGATGTTAAATCCAAATTCGCCATTTTTTTTAAAACCACGACTTGATATAGGTTTATTAAAATGGCTTATAAAATTTACTTCATTTTGTACAAATAAACATGTACAAAACAATCAACATTTTTTAAGGGATATAAACTTATATAGTTTAGACTTATATAAAGATTTATTAAATAATAGTGATTTAGATTTTACTTTAAATCAAAATGGTCTGTTAATGTTATGTCAAAAAGAAAAAAGTTTAGAAGAAGAAGCACATGTGGTTAATTGTGCTAAAAAACTTGGATTAAATGCGTCTATATTAAATAAAGAAGATATTAAAGAACTTGAGCCAAATACTTCTTTTAATGCTATAGGTGCTTCATATTTTAAAGATGACTCCAATATTCAGCCTTATGATTTTATTATGACAATAAAAAAGTATTTATTAAAAAACGATGTTAAAATTTATGAAAATTGTAAGATACAAGACTTTATTTTAAAAAATAATCAAATAAAATCTATAATAACAAATAAAAATGAAAAATATGAAGCAGATGAATTTGTATTAAGTTCTGGTATTTTTTCTTCTCAACTTTCTTCTAAATTAGGCTTGAATCTTTTAATGCAAGCAGGAAAAGGTTTTTCTTTTACAGTTCCTAAAAATGATGCCTTAAATTTTAAAACTCCTATGATTCTAGTAGAACAAAAAATTGCAATTACTCCTTATGATTCTTATGTAAGATTTGGTGGGACTATGATGATTTGTGGAAATGATTTATCAATAAATGAAAGAAGAATAAATAATATCAGAAAATATTCAAATAATTATATTAATAATTTAAATATACAAAAAAAAGATATGAATGACTTATGGTCTGGTTTAAGACCTTGTTCACCTGATGGACTTCCTTATATTGGAAAAACAAAAATATCAAATTTAATCGTAGCAACTGCTCATGCGATGATGGGAGTTTCACTTGGACCAGCAAGTGGAAAAATAGTAAGTGATTTAATAAATGAAAAGAAAACACAAATAAATATAAAAAAGATGGCTTTATATAGATTTTAATATTATTTATATAAACTAAAATAATAAAAAGTAAATTCAAACAAGGAGGGTTAAATATCATAGTAAATATATTACAAATCAGAAGTAAAGATAAATAAAAAAATTAAAAATTGGAGAAACAAATGAAAATAATTAAAAAATTAGCGTTTATAGCTGTAGCAATACTAACTTTAGGTACAAGTGGTGCAAGTGCAGATAAGTTAGATAAAATTCTTTCAAAAGGTAAAATCAGATGTGGTGTTGTTCTTGATTTCCCACCTATGGGATACAGAGATGCAAGAAATAAACCAGCAGGTTTTGATGTTGAGTATTGTAAAGATTTAGCAAAAGCTTTAGGTGTTAAATTAGAACTTAAGTCTATGTCATTTGCACAAAGATTACCAGCACTTAATGCAGGAAAAGTTGATGTTGTTATTGGTTCAACATCTGATACTTTACAAAGAGCAAAATCAGCTGGTTTTACTATGCCTTACTTTGTATTTAAATTACAAGCTATGGTTAAAAAAGATTCTGGAATTAATTCTTTTTCTGATTTAAAAGGTAAAAAAGTCACTGCCGCATTAAGTACAACTCCTGAGACTGAGTTTTTAAAAAATTCTAAGAAAAATGGATGGAATTCTTCTAATTACTTTTCTTCAAAATCTGAAAACGATACTCATCTAGCACTTTTACAAGGTAAAGCAGATGCTATTATTACAACTGATACAACTATTGTAGAATTATTAAAATTAGCTAAATATAAAAACTATAGAGCTGGTCCTTTTGTTCCTGGTTTTGATGACTTTGTATCAATTATCGTTAAAAGAACTGAATATGGAATGATTAATTACATGAACTTATTTATTCACCAACAAGTAAGAACTGGAAGATATGCTGAGCTTAATAAGCAGTTTTATGGAAATAGTCCTCTTAGAAAACTAACAATTGACGGGATTTATTATTAAATTTTTTTATTCAAGGTCTAAAAGCCTTGAATACATACAATAACATAAGGATTATATATGTTTGAGTTTGATTATACTTTTCATTGGATTACTGTTTGGAATGTTTTTCCTGAGATGTTAAGTGCTGCTTTTGTTACTATACAAGTTGCAGTTATATCTATGATAGTTGGTTTATTTATAGCTATTTTTTTATCATTAGGTAAAGATAGTGAAGTTGAGTTGTTTAAAGTGCCTAGTATTGCTTGGATTGAAATTGCAAGGAATACTCCTGCATTGTTTCAAATATATATGGCTTATTTTGGTTTAGGAGCATTTGGTATTCATTTAAGTCCTTATATAGCAGTTATGTGTGCATTAATCTTTAATAATGCAGGATATTTAGCTGAAACACTAAGAGGAGGATTTGCATCAATACCCCATACTCAAATGGCATCGTCAAGATCTTTAGGCATGACACAATTTCAAGCTTATAGGCATATTATTTTGCCTCAAGTTTTTAAAATAGTTTATCATCCTATGACAAATCAAATGATTTGGTCAATTTTAATGACATCGTTAGGAACACTAGTTGGAATGTTGGAGCTAACAGGTAAAACGGATCAATTACAGTCTTTATCTTTTAGAACATTTGAATTTTATATGGTTGCAGCTGTAATGTATTTTGTAATTGCAAAAGGTATTCTTTTATTATCAAAATTACTTGCATACAAAATATTTAAAGGAGATTAGTTATGAATAAACGTATATTAAAATATATCATATATAGCTTAATTATAGCATATGCTGTATATAAAACAATAATTAGTATTCAAGCTTCAACTTTAACATATTATGATTTACAATTTTTACTTGAAGGATTAGAACGCACAGTTTATATATCTTTAGTGTCTATACTATTTGGAACTGTTTTTGGTATCGTATTTGGTTGGCTAAAAGTTAATGTTGGTTTTGTATCTAATTTATTTATTAGTGGATTCTTAGATATTTTACGCTCAGTGCCTTTAATTATTCAATTAATATTATTTTATGCTTTTATGGGAATTTTAGAAATTGATATATCAGTTTTTTGGGTAGGTGCAATTATATTATCGGCTTATACATCTGCTTTTGTAACAGAAGTCGTTCGTGCTGGAATAGAAGCCGTGCCAGAAACTACAAGAAGAGCAGCACGATCTTTAGGTATGACTTATTGGCAAGATTACATATATATTGTTTTTCCTATAGGTTTAAGAGCAGTTTTTCCTGCTTGGATTTCTATTGTATTATCTGTTATAAAAGATTCAGCATTAGTATCTGTTATAGGTTATTTAGAATTATTAAAAACAACCGAAGAATTAATTGCTAAAACACAAGAAGCACTTCTATTATTACTTGGAATTGGATTGTTCTATTTTATTATTTCTTATCCTATTTCATTATATGCAGCACATCTAGAAAGGAAATTAAAAGTATGATTGAATTAAAAAAAGTACATAAATCATTTGGAGATTTAGAAGTATTAAAAGGTATTGATTTAACAGTTAAAAAAGGTGAAGTTCTTTCAGTTATTGGTGGTTCTGGTTCTGGTAAATCTACTATGTTGTATTGTATTAATGCAATTGAAAAAATTCAAAAAGGTGAAGTTTTAGTTGATGGAATATCAGTACATGCAAAAGAAACTAATATAAATACTTTAAGGCAAAAAATTGGTATGGTTTTTCAACAGTGGAATTCTTTTCCTCATTTAACAGTTTTAGAAAATGCTGCACTTAGTCCTCGTATTGTTTTAGGGAAAAGTAAGGCAGAAGCTGAGAAAATAGCAAAAGAGCAATTAGACCATGTAGGACTTGGTGATAAATTCAACGAATATCCTACAAGAATGTCAGGAGGGCAACAACAGCGCCTTGCAATTGCACGAGCTTTAGCTATGGAGCCTGAATATATGTTATTTGATGAAATCACATCAGCATTAGATCCTGAGTTAGTAGGAGAAGTACTTGATACTTTAAGGCTTTTAAGAAAAGAAGGAATGACTATGATTTGTGTTACTCATGAAATTGCATTTGCAAGAGAAGTATCTGATAATGTAGCATTTTTTCATAGAGGTATTATAGAAGAAATAGGGCCTCCGTCACAAGTGATTTCTAATCCACAAAAAGAAAGAACAAAACAATTTTTATCAAATGTTTTACATTGATTTTAAATAAATAAAAAGAACTTTATGAATAAACTTATAAATAATAAGATATTTATCTTAGCTTGTGGACTCTTTGTAGTATTATTATGGTCGGGAAATTTTATATTTATTAAGTTTGTTCTAGAAGAATTTAATGTATATACTGCTTTATTTTATAGATTATTACTTGTAAGTATAGTTTTAATACCTTTTGTTTCAAGACCAAATAAACATGATTTATTAATATTACTTTTAATAACAATAGTACTAGTACCTGGTCATTATGGTTTGTTGTTTTTAGCTTTAAATAAAACTTCAAGTGTGGGTGCAGTTTCAGTTATCATACAGTTATCAATTCCATTTTCTGTTATATTATCTTGGTTTGTATTTAAAGACCATATGAATAAAATGCGCCTCTTTGGTTTAATTATAGCTTTTACAGGTATAGTTATATTGTTTTATGAACCTTCTATGTTCGATAATTTAGAAGCTTTAGCTATTGCTTTAGTATCTGCTTTTTGTTTAGGTTTGTATTTTATTTTAGTAAAAAAAATAAAAACTTTAAGTGCCTTTGGTATTATTGCTTATACCTCACTAGGTGGTTTACCTTTTTTGTATCTTTTAATGCTTTATAATGATGAAGATATTTATTCATTTTTTATAGTTACTTCACAAATAGCATGGAGTGGATTTTTTTATACAGTAATTGCAGGTAGCATATTAGGTCATGGTATTTGGGCTTGGTTAGTTAAATATCAAGATATATCTTTTATATCTCCTTTTTTATTATTAGTTCCCGTCTTGGCTGTTTTTTTAAGTGCTATAGTGTTTAATGAAATTATTACATTTTATTTTGTACTTGTATCTTTTATTATAATATTTGGTATTTTTTTAGTCTTTATGTCTATGAAAACTAAAAAAATACATTAATGTATCATAGGAGTAAATAAAATGAATATTTTAGAAAAAATCAAAAAAAGTAAAGTTTCAAAACATAACTACTTAGAAATAAAAACAATAGATATGCATACAGGAGGAGAGCCTTTACGAATCATAATTGATGGTTATCCTAAGATTTACGGAAATACTATTTTAGAAAAAAGAAATTATGTAAAAGATAATTTAGATTATTTAAGAACATCTTTGATGTTTGAACCACGAGGACATGCTGATATGTATGGGGTTATTTTAGTACAAGCTTATAATAAAGATTCTGATTTTGGAGTTATTTTTATGCACAATGAGGGTTATAGTACCATGTGTGGACATGCTACAATAGCACTTGCTAAATTAGCAGTTCAATTAAAATGGGTAAAAATCTCAAAACCAATAACAAGCATAACTTTAGATGCACCTTGTGGACAAATTAAAGCTTATGTTAGTATTGATATAAACGATGAAATTACAAATATTATGTTTGAATGTGTTCCTTCTTTTGTTTTAGCATTAAATGAAAGTATAGAAGTTAAAAATTTAGGACTTGTAAGATATGATTTAGCTTATGGAGGAGCTTTTTATGCTTATGTAGATGCTAAAAGTATAAATCTAAGCTTAGAGAGTAAAAATTATAATAAAATCATATTTTATGGAAAAAAAATAAAACAAAGCATAATAAACAATGAAAAAAATAAATCAAATATAATACACCCCTTAGAAAAAGATTTAAGTTTTTTATATGGTGTTATTTTTATAGAAGAATCAAATACTAAAGGTATACATAGTAAAAATGTTTGTGTTTTTGCAGATGGTGAAGTAGATAGAAGCCCTACGGGTTCTGGTGTTTCAGGAAGAGCTGCTATTTTTTATGCAAAAAAAGAACTAAAATTAAATGAAGAAATAAGTATTGAGAGTATTTTAGACTCAACTTTTAATCTTAAAATAAAAGAAGAAATAAAATACGATAAATTTAATGCTATTATTCCACAAGTTAGTGGAAATGCTTTTATAACAGGTGAACATACATTTTTAATAAATAAAGATGATGATTTAAAATATGGATTTATATTAAGATAAAGGAAAAAAATGCCAGAAAATAAACTATCAAATAAAGCTTATATAATCTTAGAAGAGTTTATCGTTACACTAAGACTTGAACCAGCTAAGATATATCTTGAAAAAGAACTTATGTCTTTAACACAAGTATCAAGAACACCCCTAAGAGAAGCATTATTAAAACTATCACATCAAAGTTTGATTAATATTATTCCAAGAAGAGGAATTGAAATATCAGATATTAATATGATAAATCAACTAGCTATTTTAGAAACAAGAAGAGTCTTAGATAGTTTATTAATATCAAGAGCTAGTAAATATGCAACAAACTTTGAAAAAGATAAATTACTAGAGTTTAAAATTTTAATGCAAGAAGCAGTTAAAAACAAAGATATAAAAGAATTTCTGCGAATAGATAAACAGCTAGATCAAAAAATTTTTGAAACTGCAAGAAATGATTTTGCAGCACAAGCTACAAGCCCCCTACATATTCGTTCAAGAAGATTTTGGTACTATTTTAAAGGAATAGATGACTTAGAGCATTCAGCAAAAATACATATGGATTTAATAGATTCTATTGTATCATCAGATGAAAAACTAGCCGTTAAAATATCTAATGATATGATAGACTCTTTAGTAGAAATTGTAAAAAAATATATTAATATTTAAGATTAAATAAAACTACTTTAATATATGAATTAAGTATTATTATAACTTAAATAGATACGACATCTTAAAATATAATATAAATTAATCTTATTTTAGTTAGAATATTATTTTTATAAAGGTATAAAATGTTAAATAAAATTAAAATTTTTTTGTTGTATGGAAAAGATCATTTTGTTAAAGTCATATTAAATGGGCTTTTTTGGTTAGCACCAATAGTAGCAATTACTCTAATAGTATTATGGGTTTATGATAAAATAGATGCAATGACAGGGCAATTATTTGAAATTATTGGAATGAACCCACAACATTATCCATTTTTATGGACTATAGTTGGTGTTATTATATTAGCATTTATTGCTTATGTTGTTGGTATTTTTGTTGAGACAAAATTAGGTGATTTTATACAAAAAATATACTCAAAAATTCCTGGATATGAAACTGTAAAAGAGTTAATTAATATTTTTAATACTTCAAAATCTGGTGAACAAAAAGTATTAGTTGTTTTAATTCGTGGGTTTGCTTCACAAGGTTATAATATAGGTCTAATGTATTCTACAAAAGAATCTATAGTTAAAGATCATTATACAGTAACACTTTCAATGACTCCTATACCAAATGGTGGATATATGTTTGAAGTTCACAAAGACAATATTTATATAATAGAAGAAGCCACTTTTGATTCAAATTTAGAGTATCTATTGTCAATGGGAGTAAAAAGTATAGCCGATATTATTGAAAGTAAACCAAAAGATATTAATGATTTTTTAAGTATTACTTCATATTTAGATAAAAAAGAAAATATGAATTTATAACATTGTATTATTATTATATTAATAACAAGTTGATTTTAAATAGTTTGACTTCACACCTAATAAAAAAAAATAAAAATGGCTATGATATTGTATTTGTTTTATAAAGATAAAATATCAGAATTAAAACTCTAATATTTTATCTTTTAGTAAGAATTCGTTAGTATTATAGTTAAACAAACGAAATAAATGCCATAGGTGATGCATCACCTCTTCTTATTCTTGTTTTTACAATAGAAGTATATCCACCATTTCTATCTTCATACTTTGGTGCTATTTCATTTATTAATTTTTTTGTACTTTCTTTATCTTGAAGAACAGAAAATACAATTCTATGTGTATTTAAATCTGCATTTCTTGAAGTACTTACTAGTTTTTCAATAAATCTTTTTAGCTCTTTTGCTTTTGGTACAGTAGTTTCTATTTTCTCTCTTAGAATTATTGCAATTGCTAAGTTCTTTAACAATGCTTTTCTATGTGAAGAAGTTCTACTTAATTTTCTATATCCATGCTTATGTCTCATATCAAACCTTTAATTTTATACTTTATGTTGTTCTATTTTTTTTCTTAATGCAGATGCTATGTCTTCAGAAAGTGAATCTTCAATTGGAAAACCTAAAGATTCTAATTTATCATAAATCTCATCATATGATTTTTTTCCCAAGTTTTTAATATTTTTAACTTCTATTTCACTCATAAGGACTAATTCACCTAAAAATTTTAAACCAGCTCTATCTAAAGAGTTAAATGATCTTGCACTTAAGTTTAATTCATCAATTTTTATAATTAAATCTTTTAATTCAACAGGTTCTTCGCTTAAAGTTCCGATTTTAACTTCTGAGAGATTAAAAACTTTATTAAATACAGACATTTGTTCATACATAACTGATACTGCTTCTTGAAATGCAGTAGTTGGAGTAATTTGTCCATTTGTACATACACTTATAATAGCTTTTTCATAATTAGGATTATCTTCAACTAACATTTTTTCTATTGTATAAACAACTTTTTTTACAGGTGTAAAAAAAGCATCTAAAGGAATATAATCAGTTCCGATTATTTCTCTTATATCTTCAGAAGGTACATATCCAATACCTTTTTGAATAATAACAGAAAAAGTTAAATTACAATCAGCATTAATAGTAGCTAAATGAACATCAGGAGAAACAACTTCAACTTCACTATTCGTTAAATCAGAACCTTTAATTTCTTTTGAACCATCAAAAGAATATTCAACTTCGACTTGTTCTTGGTCACCGTTAATTTTAAATTTAATATTTTTAAGATTAATAATAAAAATAGCTATATCTTCAAGCATTCCTCTTAATGAATCAAACTCATGAGTAGCACCATCAATTTTAACAGCAATTGGTGCAAACCCAACTGAACTTGATAATAAAAGTCTTTTCAAAGGATGAGCTAACGTAATAGCAAAACCACTTTCAAATGGATATGCTATGATTTTAGCTTCATTGTCACTTATCATTTCTATATTAACTTCAGTCGGTAAATACGGTGTTTCTGCAAATTTCTTCATATATTGCTACCTTTATTTAGAATATAACTCTACTATTAGTCTCTCTTCAACAGGAATAACTACTTCTTCTCTTGTAGGAATTCTAGTAAAAATACCAAATACTTTTTCTTTTTCAACATCAACCCAATCAACCATTCCAGTTTGATTAGTTAATTCTAATGCTCTTTGTACTTGAGGATTAGATTTAAATTTTTCTTTTACTTCAATTTTTTGACCAGCTTTAACTACATATGAAGGGATATCTAGTTTTTTACCATCAACTAAGATATGTCCATGAGTTGTGATTTGTCTAGCATTTGCTCTAGTCGTTGCAAATCCCATTCTATATACTACATTATCCAATCTTTGTTCAATTGAAGTAATTAAGTTTGAACCTGTATTACCATCTCTTGCTGCTGCTTTTTTAAAGTACTTTCTAAATTGTTTTTCAGAAACACCATACATAAATTTAGCTTTTTGTTTTTCTTTTAATTGTAAACCATACTCTGAAATCTTACTTCTTCTTTGACCATGTTGTCCTGGAGGGAATGGTCTTTTTTCTAAAGCTGATTTTCCATTAAGTCTTCGCTCACCTTTTAACCCAAGGTCTGCATCTAATCTTCTTTCTATTTTCTCTACTGGTCCTGTATATCTTGACATTATTTTGCTCCTTACACTCTTCTTCTCTTAGGAGGTCTACAACCATTATGTGGTAATGGTGTAACATCCTTTAACCATGTAACTCTAATACCTTCTAATGCCCCAACAGCTTTAACAGCAGTATCTCTTCCAGAACCAGGTCCTTGAATTTTAATACCTACATTTTTAATACCATGTTCTACTGCTTTTTTCATAGCATCTTCAACTGCTGCTTGAGCTGCAAAAGGAGTAGATTTTTTACTACCTTTAAAACCTAAGTTTCCAGCAGAACTCCAAGTAATAGCATTTCCTGCATTGTCAGTTATTGTTACCATTGTATTATTAAATGTTGCTGCAATATGAACAATACCATCAGCAATATTCTTTTTTACAACTTTTTTTCTAGTCACTTTTCTTTTTGCCATCTAATGTTCCTTATTTGCTAGCTGCGCCAACGGTTCTTTTTTTACCTTTTCTAGTTCGTGCATTAGTTTTAGTCTTTTGCCCTCTACAAGGTAAACCTTTTCTATGTCTCATCCCTCTATATGAACCTAAATCCATTAGTGATTTAATATCCATAGCAACTTTTTTTCGTAAATCACCTTCAACCATGTATGATGCTTGAAGTTCTTTTCTAATTGCCGCTGCTTCATCTTCTGTAATTTCATAAGCTCTTTTGTTAAAATCAATTCCAACTGCTTTTAAAATCAACCTTGAATTATGTAAACCTATACCATATATATAAGTTAAAGCATATTCCATTCTCTTTTTATTTGGTAAATCAACACCTGCTATTCTTGCCATGCTTTTTTATCCTTGTCTTTGTTTATGTTTTTTTGTTTCGCAAATAACTCTTACGACACCTCTTCGTTTGACAATTTTACATTTGTCACACATCTTTTTGACTGAAGCTCTTACTTTCATAAGTTATCCTTCTTTGTGTATTTTGCCAGATTTCAACAGGAATAAATAAATAAAAAGATTTTAAATGTTTATCCAAATTTTTATAAAACACAAACATTTTATAAAAATTTCTTTAATGCTTGAAAAATGGAATAAGATTATATTTAATTTTTACTTAAGAAGATATTAAGACTTTACCATTTAAAATATGTATTTTACCTAACAAATCATATTCAAAAACTTTTTGACCATATTTATTTACTGCTTCATCGTAACTTGGATTAGTTTGACAATATTTCAAGAACTTATCTTCTTCTATATTTAAAGAAGAATAATTAGTAAATTGAGATATAAATTCATCAATATTATAAATAGCCTTAGCTTGATTATTTTTTAATAGTCCATTTGTCCCTTCACTTTGTCCAATTCTATGTGGTAATACATATATTTCTTTTTTCATTTTTAAAGCATATTCCACACTCCTCATTGTTCCAGAATTAATATCAGCATATGCTACTATTAATATTTCACCTAGTGCAACAACTAATTCATTACGAATTGGAAAATTCCAACGGTTAGATGGTGTTCCTGCTTCAAACTGACTCAATAATAAGCCATTTTTTTCAATATTTTTAATCATATTCGTATTAATACTTGGATATCTTTTGTCCAGTCCAGTTCCTGCAATCATAATAGTATTAAGTCCAGCTGCTTTATGAGCAATAGTATCAATTCCCATTGCTCCACCACTTACAATACATATATCAAAATTTGATAATTTACTTGAAATTTGTTCAATAATTTGTGTCGAATATTGATTTGGGTGACGACTTCCTACAATTGAAACCTTTGTTTGTTTTAGTAAACTTGTGTTTCCAATATAATATAAATCTTTTGGATATTTTTTCATAGAATCTAATTTGGGTATATGAAAATCTATTTTTTGTATCATTTAATTTGAATTATCTTTTTTGATTTTAGATACTTCATCTTGAAGTTTTTGCAATGATTTAAGAATTTCTATATTAGCTTCTAGTAATCTATTATTACCTCTTAATGATTCAATTTCAGCTGTTACATTACTAACTTCTTTGCTTATAGCTAAATCTTGTTCAATTTTCATTTTTTCTTTTAACTTTGTCATTGCTAAAATTTCATTTGACAATATTTCTAATTGTTTTATATCGTCTTTTGAAGCTAAAGCTCCTTTGATTTTTATTTCTTCTTTTAACATACTATATTTAGTTTGCATATCTTCAAGTTTACTCTTTAGTATTACAGTTCTTGAATCTTGAATATTTTGTATAGCTCTTGATGAAGTAACTGCATTTTGTATTCCACCTGTAATACCCTCATTAAGTGCTTTTACATATTTATCAATAGATGAATCATAATTAGTTTTCATACTAGTTAAATAACCATTATCTGCAAAAGAAAGAAAAATAACATTATCTCCAGCTGAAGAAGAATTAATAACGATTTTGGACGGAGCAGTAATAGAACTAAATAAATCATGAATTTTTGAACTAACTAGCTCATCATTTTGTTTTATTGAAATTTTATGTGGTATCTTATCTCTATAATATATAAAGGAATCTTTATCTTTTTTGTTAGGAAATAAGTTAGTATTTGATTTTTTAAATTCATTGTTATACTTATATTTATCAATTTCTTCTAATTTTACTAATCTTTCTATTTTTATTTGTAATCCTATTTTATTTAACATTTCTTTTATATTTGAACTTATTTTTGGATTATTAAAAGAATTTAAATCTTCTATATCAATATAATAAATAAATTCATCATTTTTAACTTTTCTTAAATTATTTTTTATAATATTAAATCTCATGTCGATATTAGTTATATTTATTTGTAATTTGTTTGTTAATTCTAATAATAATTTATCATAAA
>JADGEG010000175.1 GCA_016744485.1 Arcobacter sp.
ATTTTAAAAGTCATCACCATTTACTTACCGAAAAAAAAGGCGTGCTGATTAAATCAGGAACATTAACCGGCGTCTATAATTATGCAGGATTCATTAAAACTCCTCGCGGGCTTTATCCTTTTGTGATCTTATTAAGCCAGAAAAAAAACAATCGGGACAGGATACTAAAATTAATGCAGACTTATATAAATATAAAATAGTTTAATAAAAGGATAATTTTATATTTGTTGCAAAGAAACAAATATAGTATTTTTTGTATTATAGATTTATTAGATTCAAAAGATTTTTTTGTTAAAATAAGATTTATATAAAAAGGAAAATTGTAGTGAAAGTATTGGATTTGTTTTCAGGGTGTGGTGGATTTTCTTATGGATTTCAGGAAGCTGGATTTAATGTAGTTTTAGGAATTGATAATGTAAAAGTTGCATTAGATACTTTTAAATATAATCATACAAATTCAGAAGCATTTGTGAAAGATTTATCATGTGATGTAAGTATAAAAGAAATTGTAAAATTTCTTGATAGTCAAGGGGGCGTTGATATTATTATTGCAGGACCGCCTTGTCAAGGTTTTTCCTTAACTGGTTCAAGAGATGAAAATGATGAAAGAAATGAATTATTTTATTCAGTTTTTAAAATAGCAAAGTTATTAAAAATAAAACCAAAAGCTGTAATTATTGAAAATGTTCCAGGACTTGCTACTTTATATAAAGGTAAAGCAAAAATAGAAATAGAAAAGAATTTTAAAAAAAATAAATATACTTATAATTCAAATATTATTTATGCTCCTAATTTTGGAGTACCTCAAATAAGAAAAAGACTTTTCTTTGTTGGTTTAGACAAAGAAAATTATGGTACATTCGAATTTCCAACAGAGATTTTAAAAAAAGAGAATTATGTAACTTGTGAAGATGCTATTTCCGATTTACCAACACTAGAATATGATTTAGGAGTAAATCAAAGTAAATACTCTACAGAACCATTATCTAGTTATCAACAAAAGATGAGAAAAAATTCTAAAATCATAAATAATCATATTGGAACACAGCATACTGATTTAGTAAAAGACGTAATATCTCAAGTTCCAGAAGGTGGAAATCACAAAGATTTACCTAAAGGTGTAGGTGAAAGCAGAAAGTTCAATGAAGCATGGACAAGATACCACAGTAAAAAGCCATCAAAAACAATAGATACTGGGCATAGAAATCATTTTCATTATAAATTTAATAGAGTACCAACAGTAAGAGAAAATGCTAGATTGCAATCATTTCCGGATGATTTTATTTTTTTAGGTACAAAAACTCAACAATATAAACAAGTTGGAAATGCAGTACCACCATTATTAGGATATCATATAGCTATGAGATTAAAAGAAATATTATAATGAAAAAATATAATTATATAGATTTATTTGCAGGTTGTGGAGGATTAACTGATGGATTTGAACAAACCAATAAATATACTCCACATGCTTTTGTTGAATGGGATAAAAATGCAAGTAATACATTAAAACATAGACTAAAAACTAAATGGAAAATAAAAAATACTGATGACAAAGTTTTATATTTTGATATACAAAGAATTGATGAATTATTAAATGGATTTAACGATGAAGAATATGGTCAACATATTGGATTAAAAAAATTAATTAACAATACAAATATTGATATAATTATTGGTGGTCCACCATGTCAAGCTTATTCAATAGCGGGAAGAGTACAAGATAAAGATAATATGAAATGTGATTATAGAAATTATCTATTTGAAAATTATTTAAAAGTTGTAAAAGAATTTAAACCTAAATTATTTGTTTTTGAAAATGTTCAAGGAATTTTAAGTGCTAAACCTGATGGTGTAAATATAATTGATAGAATACGTGATGATTTTGAAAAGGAAGGTTATGTTGTAGCAACTGATTTACGAAAAATTGCATTATTAGATTCGTCAGATTATGGTGTTCCTCAAATAAGAAAAAGAGTAATAATCATAGGAATTAGCAAAGAACATACAAATCATAATCCAAAAGAGATATTAAATGATTTTTATTTTAATATATTACCTTCATTCAAGGTAAATAAAAAAACTACAGTAAAAGAAGCCATAGGAGATTTAGAACCACTATATCCATTAAGTGATGATGAAAAATTAAATAATAAAAGAGTCTCACATAATAATAAATCTAATGTTAAAAATCACAAACCAAGATTTCATAGTCAAAGAGATATAGAAATTTTTAATGAATTAGCTTACGATGTTCAAAATGGCTCAAAAAAATATCCTGATGTCAATTCATTAAAACAATTATATTATGAAAAAACTGGTAAAAAATCATCATTTCATAAGTATAATGTTTTAGCATATGATAAACAAAGTAATACAATTCCAGCTCATTTATACAAAGATGGATTAAGACATATTCATCCTGACTATAATCAATCAAGAAGTATAACACCAAGAGAAGCAGGAAGATTACAAACTTTTGAGGATGATTTTGAATTTATTGGAAATCAAGGGGCTTGTTATCAAATGATAGGAAATGCTGTACCACCGTTATTGGCAAAAAAAATAGCACTTGCAGTTAATATTTTATTAGAAAGGTATTATTAATGTTATATGAACAAAATTTAGAAGAACTTATATTTAACCGACATGAAATGATAGAATCAGATGAATTGATTGTATTATCAGGATATTTAGGTCCTAAACCAGTAGGTAGACTGCAAGAATTACCATTTAATGCAACTGTAATATATGGAATGTATGGAGATAAAGGAATTCAAAATAAATTACATAATTCATTATTACATCATCAGAATAATATTGATAATATAGATATATTTTATTCAAATATTCCAATTCATTCAAAATGTTATATTTGGAAATATAAAAATGAAGTCAAACATGCACTAATTGGTTCTGCAAATTTTTCTATTAATGGATTATCTACTCCTTATAGAGAAGTTTTAGCAGAAACAACAAGAGATACATTCAAGCCGTTAAATACTTATATAGATAGAATTATGAAACATTCTACAATATGTACAGATATAATTTTAGCTAGTAAGGAAATTATTACAAAAAGCATTACCAAATCATTAAATATATGTCAGATTTCATTACTTGATAATAAAGGTAATGTTCAGGATAGAACAGGATTAAATTGGGGTCAAGGAAAAGGAAATGTACGACCTAATGATGCATGTCTGGTCATTAGAACTCATCATTTAAATGATTACCCAAATTTATTTCCACCAATACAAGATTATACGCCAATGCTTATTCCAGGATCAAGAAAACAAAGAAAGAATGATAAAGTAGAAATAATATGGGATGATGGAATGGTAATGAATGGATTACTTGAAGGAAGCCAACCTATATGTGGCATAAAATATCCCAAGAACTTTAGTTCTTTTCCGCATAAAGATATAATAGGAAAATATATTAGAAAAAGACTAGGTGTATCATTGGGTTCTAAGGTTACAATAGAAGATTTAAAAAGATACGGTAGAACAACTATAGATATATCATTACAAGATAAAGGAATATATTATTTTAATTTTTCTGTGTAAACTAATAATATATATAAATTGAGCAAAATTACATTATAGTTATAATAGAGCTAACTCTTTAAACAGCTCTCCACGAGCGGCATATGAGCTAAACTGATCCAAACTTGCTGCTGCTGGAGAAAGAAGAGCCACAGTTTTTGTTGAATGCTCTTTTTGTATGAGTTTCATTGCCATTTCTAACTCGTAACAAGCTTCAATTTCTTTACCTATATTTTTTGATAGTTTGACGATTTTGTCTGTATTTGAACCTATGGCAAATATCTTTACATGTAAAGGAAGTATAAC
>JADGEG010000176.1 GCA_016744485.1 Arcobacter sp.
AAGTAATTTATTATTATCAAGTTTTTTAAAAGCATGAGATAAGCCTGCAATAAGAATTAAGAAAAAATAAACTCTAAAGTTTGTTAAACCCAATTTATAGTATAGGTTTAAACTTTAATAAATTGCTTGTTAGTTTTCTTTTTAATCATACATTGCAATTTAAAAAGTTTAAATTTAAATAACATTCTTTATTTATGCTTTTAGTGGATTAATCTTATCTGCATTAATTTTGTATTTTTCCATTGCATTAAGTAAAATATTTTTATCCATTTTTCCTTTATTTACTAATTCACTTAATGTAGTAATAACAATAAAAGGTGCATCAATCTCAAAATGTGACCTTAAATTTTCTCTACTATCTGAGCACCCAAAACCATCAGTTCCTAACACATGATAACTCCCTTCAATACTTTCTCTAATTTGTTCAGCATATGCTTTCATATAATCAGTAACTGCAATAACAATGTCTTCCTTATTGTTTCCCATTATTTTTTGAACAAAAGAATATTTTTTTTCATCATTAGGATGTAAAAGGTTATATCTTTTAACTTCTTGTGATTCTCGTGATAAGTTTGTAAAAGAAGTTACACTGTAAAGTTCTGATTTAATATTGTATTCATTTGCCAATATTTGTCCAGCATGTCTGATTTGCTCAAAAATAGCTCCACATCCTAATAGTTTTACTTTATAGTCATTCTTAGAGTGAATGGTATCAAAATGATATATACCTTTAATAATACTTTCTTCTATATTTTGTTTAATTTTAGGATGTTTATAATTTTCATTTGTAGTAGTTATATAATAAAATATATTTTTTTGATTCTCCCCATACATTCTGCTTATTCCATTTTGCACAATAACAGCTAATTCATAAGCATAAGTTGGATCATAAGAAATACAATTAGGAATGGTACTTGCTTGAATATGGCTTTGTCCATCTTGATGTTGTAAACCCTCACCATTTAATGTAGTTCTTCCTGATGTTGCACCTATTAAAAAACCCCTTGCTTGTAAATCTCCAGCAGCCCATATTAAGTCTCCAACTCTTTGAAATCCAAAGATTGAATAATAAATATAAAATGGAATCATAGGACAATCATTAACACTATATGATGTTGCTGCTGATATCCAAGAAGACATTGCTCCTGCTTCATTTATCCCTTCTTCTAGAATTTGACCATTTTTATCTTCTCGATAATAAGCAACTTGATCTCTATCATGAGGGATATATTTTTGACCTTCACTTGCATAAATTCCAACTTGTCTAAACATTCCTTCCATTCCAAAAGTACGTGCTTCATCTGGAACAATGGGAACAATTTTTTTACCTATATTTTTATCCTTTACTAGTACAGTAAGAAGTCTTAAAAAAAGCATTGTTGTAGATACTTCTCTATCGTTCGTACCTTGTAGTATTTTTTCAAAAGCATTAAGAGATGGAATTTCAAGTTTTTGCGAAAACTTAGTTCTCCTTTTTGGTATGTAACCTCCAAGTTTTTCTCTTTTTTCTTTTAAATATTTCATTTCTGGACTATTTTCATCTGGTAAATAATAAGGTATATCTTTTAACTCTTCATTAGAAAGAGGAATATTAAAACGATCACGAAATTCTTTTAAATCTTCTATTTCCATATCTTTTACACTGTGTGCAATATTTTTACCCTCACCTGACTCTCCCATTCCATAACCTTTTACTGTTTTTGCTAAAATAACACTTGGGCGATCTTTTGTTTTTGTAGCTTTGTCAAATGCAGTGTAAACCTTTATTGGGTCATGTCCTCCACGTTTGAGTTTTGGAATTTCATTGTCATGTAAATTTTTAACTAATTTTTTTGTATTCGGACATTTATCAAAAAAGTTTTTTCGTCCATAGTCTCCTGATTTTTGTTTAAAGTTTTGATATTCTCCATCAACAGTTTCTTCCATAACTTTTTTAAGCTCTCCTGAATGATCTGCATCTAATAAAACATCCCAAGTACTACCCCAAATGACTTTTATAACTTCCCAGTTACTACCTCTAAACTTTCCTTCAAGTTCTTGAATTATTTTTCCATTTCCATGTACTGGTCCATCAAGACGTTGTAAATTACAATTTACTATGAAAATAAGATTATCAAGTTTTTCTCTACCTGCCAAACTAATAGCACCTAATGCTTCTGGTTCATCAGTTTC
Organism: Arcobacter sp.; assembly: GCA_016744485.1. Lineage (GTDB taxonomy): Bacteria > Campylobacterota > Campylobacteria > Campylobacterales > Arcobacteraceae > BB30. The sequence continues at coordinate 2,173 of JADGEG010000176.1, forward strand.
TCCATCACCTACAAAACAATATACTTTTTGATTACTACAATCTTTAATTCCTCTATTTGTAAGATATTTTAAAAATCGCGCTTGATATATAGCTTGAAGAGGTCCAAGTCCCATTGAGCCAGTAGGAAATTGCCAATATGTAGGCATAAGTTTTGGATGTGGGTATGAAGATAGTCCATTTCCCCCTACTTCTTGACGATAGTTATCCATTTGTTCTTTACTTAACCGTCCTTCTAAAAAAGAACGAGCATAAATACCGGGAGAGCTATGTGGTTGAAAATAAACTAAATCTCCTCCATCTTTTTCATTTGATGCTTTAAAAAAATGATTAAATCCCACTTCATATAATGTAGTAGCAGATGCATATGTAGAAATATGACCTCCTAAAAAAAGTTTTTTTCTAGAGGCTCGTATAACCATGGCTTGTGCATTCCACCGTATGATTGCGCTTATTTTTTTTTCTAACTCTTGATCTCCTGGCATAGTAGGTTCATCTTTATGATGTATTGTATTAATATATGCTGTTGTAGCCTTATAAGGCAAATGTGCTCCATTTCTTCTCATTTGATCTATTATTTTTTCAACTAAAAAATGGGCACGTTCTTTTCCATCTTCTTGCATAACAGAGTCAATTGAATTTAACCATTCTTTTGTTTCTTCTGGATCTACATCATTTACAATATTATTAATCATTTTATTTCCTTTTAAATTACAATATTATTAATCATTTTATTTTTCTTATAATTAGTATATAGATATAAAAAAACTTTGTCTATGCAAAAACAAACAATATCTTTATTAAATCCTGCTATAATTTAATATGCAAAAAAGAAGCACTATTAATGAACACAAAGAAAAAATGAATCAAGTTATAAGTTATATTCATGGTAATTTATCTTCAAAACTACTAGTAGTAGACTTAGCATACATTTGTTCTTATTCTGAGTTTCATTTTCATCGTATTTTTAAAGAAACTACTAATAAATCTGTTTCTACTTATATTAAAGAATCAAGACTTCAATTATCAGCAAATTTATTGATTTTTAATCAAAATTCAACAATAATTGATATTGCTCAAAATTGTGGGTTTAAATCATCGTCAACATTTGCTAATGAGTTTAAAAAATATTTTGATATGACTCCTAGTTGTTGGAGAACAAATGGCTATAAAAATTATAAAACAGACAATTTTCTTATAAATAATAAAAAAGTAGATTTTTCAAGTATAGAAATAAAAAATATAGAAATAAAAAATATAGAAATAAAAAATATAGATAAAATTAATACTATATATATGAGACATTATGGTTATGATCAAAGTATAAAAGAAATATGGCAAAGGTTTTTGTATTTATTACAAAAAGATTATTCAATAAACACTCCTGAAATGATAGCTTTTTTATATAGTAATCCAAGTATTACAGATACTAAAGATTGTAGATATGTTGTTTGTGCAAATATTTTTAATAAAAAAATTAAAGTTAGAGGCGATATAGGTATAGATTATATACCTAGCGGATTGTATGCAACTATTCGATATAAAGGTAAATATAATGATATTTTACATTTATATAAAAAATTATATTACGAATGGTTGCCAAGTAGTCAATATGAAGCAGTTTCAAGTGCTGCTTATATTATTTATTATAAAAATCATTTTATAGAAACAAAT
>JADGEG010000177.1 GCA_016744485.1 Arcobacter sp.
CACTTAAACGTGCTATTTATGAGTTTATTGAAGACAAACTTGCAGATATGATTTTGAGTGATGAAATAGGTGAGGGTGATAGTTTAGTTGTTAATGTTAATGAAAATCAAATAGTTATAGAAAAAAAGTAGTGCTTTACATGTAGAAATGAATCTCTACACGAATTAGTGTTTATGAGGGTATTTTTTTGTTTGTAAATGAGAGTGCTGATAGTATACAAAAGTATGATTTTCTTCTTTAAAGAGTTTCGCTTGAATTTCAAAAACTTCATTTAGATGGTACTTTTGTATCTCTTTAGTGTTTATGTCATATCTAATTTGTGCATCTTTCATCATCAATATTTTATCACCATAGTGAAGTGCATGTTGTATGTCGTGTAGCACTATAAGAGTGATGATGTTTCTTTCTTTAGTAAACTTTTTTACTATTCTAAGAACATCTAACTGATTTTTTGGATCTAAATGTGATATAGGTTCATCAAGAATTAAAATTTTTGGTTCTTGGATTAAACAAGAAGCTAGGAGTACCTTTTGTCTTTGACCACCACTTAGTGTAGATATGTTTAGATTTAATATACTATATAGTGAGAAATTATCTATAATATTGTTAATTATATCTCTGTCTTGTCGTTTTATTTTTGTTCCACAGTAAGTGTATCTTCCAAGTTCTAATACTTCAAGAACTGTAATGTCTGGAACTTCACTAAATTGTGGCATATAAGAGACGATACGTGAAAGCTCTTTTGGTTTTAATAGTCCAATATCTTTTTGAGCTAATCGCACTTCCCCCTTATCTTTTTTATAAATATTAGCTATTACTTTTAGTAGTGTAGTTTTACCAGCTCCATTTGGTCCTATAAAAACTTTTATTTCACCTTGATTTGCATTAAAATTTATTGATTTTAAAAGTTTTTTATTTTTAATAGAAAAAGATAGATTTGTTACATATAACATTATTTCCCTTTTTTCAAAAGAAGATATATAAATATAGGAACACCCATAAAAGAGGTTAAAATACCAATAGGTAAGATAATCGGAGGCATGATTATTTTAGAAACAAAATCAGCAAGTAGAAGTAAAATGGAACCTAGTAAAGTAGATAAACTTAAGACTGATAGGTGTGAACTACCAAGGAGCATTCTTACTATATGAGGTGCAACAAGTCCTACAAAACCAATAATACCTAAAAATGAAACTGCTATGGCTGAGAGTAAAGAAGAGAGAAGTAGGGAAATAAATCTAAATTTATCAACTTCAACACCTCTGCTTTGTGCACTATCATCACCAAAACTAAGTGCATCCATCTTCCAATGTGATAGTAAAAAATAGATATATATTGGGATAAAAACAGCAGTCATTATATAGATAGATTCCCAATTTGCTTTTCCTAATTCTCCAAATGTCCAAAAAAGCGTTGCAGAAACTTCTAAATCATCAGCAAAGTATTGTAAAAACATAGTAAGAGCGTGAAATAAAGAACCAAGCCCAACACCAGCTAGTATCATAGAACTAGGGCTTAAAGATGAAATTTTTCCAAGCATGAGGATAATTATCATGCAGACTATGCTTGCCAAAAAAGCACAAAGTCCAACTCCTAAACTAGAGTTTATTGTACTTTCATCAGAATAAACTTGCAAAACTATAATAGCAAATGATGCACCAAATGCTGCTGCTTGAGAGATACCAAGTGTAAAAGGTGAAGCTAATGGATTTTTAAGGCTTCCTTGCATAATGGCACCACTTAAACCAAGTAGTGCACCTGCTAATATAGCTGCCATAACTCTTGGTAGTCTAATTTGATATATGATAATATCTAAGTTACTTTTACGCTTGAAAAATTCATATGCATCTTGTATATTTAAGCCATCTGCCCCTGTGAGTAGGTTTAAAATTATTGTTAGAAGTAGAATTACTATGAGTATAGCTGTAAATATATATCGTTTGGTTTTTCTTGAATCTATAAAAAGTGATTGCATTAAAAATTCATTATGGGGTATCTAGATTTCATTAATTTTTTAGCACTGTTTTTATAGAATGCATTATATATATGAGCCATTTTTGATTCTATATTTATATTAAATCCAAGTCTTTGTAAAATTATCCAACTATTTATGTACACATTAGATATATTAGTGCTGTAAAAGTTATATGGAAGTAACCAATAGATTTTTTTATTTTTATAGGCACTTAATGACTTATACAGTATTGGTTGTGATTTTAAATTTTCTTTTATAATTTTTTTACCAAATAAATCTAAGAAGATTACATTTGGATTTTGTGTTAAAAGAGACTCTTTTTGGATAAATATATGATTAGCTTTTGCATTTTTAGTTAGATTGTTTTTAATCCCTAAAAGCTCAAAAGATGGATAATACTTTTCACTACTTGTAATACCATGTGCTCCTTTAAATCCCATTCCACCAACATATAAATTATTTTCTTTTAATTTATATTTTTTTAACTCTTTTTCTTGAGTATTCATAAAATTTACTATAGTTTCCGCTCTTTGTTTTTTTTGAAAAATTTTTCCCATGAGTATAAAAGATTTTTTTATTGCTTTTAGTTTTTCCTCATTACCTCCGTATCCTAAACCATAACTAAGGCAGAGTATAGGAATGCCAGTTTTTTGCCATATAAGTTCTAATTGTTTTTTATCTATAAAAGAGGAAATAATTATATCTGGTTTTAAAGAAATTATTTTTTCTAAATTTGGTAGTTTTCCAGGACCTCCTGCGCCTATAATAGGAAGAGATGTTATTAGTTTTTTACCTATAGCAGTTCTATATTCAGAAAATTTTATTGATTTTCTTTCAATTTTTTCTATACCAACTAATTTATTTTGTAAATTCATGATAGTTACAAGCCTTAAAGCTCCTGGTCCAATGACAATTATTTTATTTGGAATAGTCTTTATTTTAAATTCTTTTGAGTTGATGTCAATAACATTTGAAAAGAGTAGTGTAGATAAAATAGTAATAGAAATAAGAAAAATTTTCAACGTAACACCTTTTTAAAATAAATATTACGAAAGTTTAGCTTATATAATCTTATGATTTACTTATAATAAAGTTTATATGTAGAAATATTTCTCTACATGTAAAGGTGAGAATTGCTTTTTGAAAGTAGTGCTTTCTACAAGAATATCATAAAAATAACCAACTCCTAAATCAACATTTAATGAATTTATTTTTGCAGTAAAGATAGTTTTGTTTTTATCTATTGTTTTAGAATTAGCTTGACAATATAGTCATTTTTAATCCTTTAGGTATTGGAGAGATAGCATCTATCGTAAATATATTGTTCAAAGGATTACAAGAAAAACTTTCAGAGAAAGATATGACCATAACTTTTTTAATGAAGCAAAAAATCTAATTAGCCGAAGCAGGATTTAATCCAGTATATGGAGCTAGACCATTTAAACATACTATTTATGAGTTTGTTGAAGACCGGTTTGTTAATATGATACTTAGTTATGAAATAGGTGAGGGCAATAATTTGGTTGTTAATGTTTTGGATAATGGTATAACAATAGCTAAGATTTAGTTTATATGCAAAATTTAACTTAGGAAATGAGTATGATATTGATGTTTCAAAACAAATTCTTGATTAGAATTTTTTAATGGAGCAATACGAACATATTGTACTGATTGTAAAACAAAGTCAACATTTAGAACTGATCAAATTAAAAAAGAACAAATTAAAAGTTATACTAAGCCACATATTTATGAAAGTTTTACTATGGGGTATTGCAGATACTCTAAGTGCAGAAGTTGAAATTTATAAAAAAATCCTAGAAAAAGAATTAGAAAAGATAA
>JADGEG010000178.1 GCA_016744485.1 Arcobacter sp.
GGTTAATAAGTTAAATAATAGTTAACAATAACACATTATTATTTAATTTATTCTCAATAATTCTTCAGTACTAAAATATACATTCATATACTCATTACGTAAACGATTTTATTAAATTTACGTTATTATAATAAATAAAAATATACTTAATTGTTACGTGTATATATAAATATCAACATTTTACTTGATTTTCTTTATATCTAATATATGCAGCATAATTGTCTTATTTACCCAAAACTATAATATATTGATCATTAACAATGTATTTGATTATACTTATAACATCAAACTTAAAAACAAAATTTATAAATAAACAAAATTTTTCAAAATTAAAAAGAATGATTAAAACAAATGATGAAATAAAACTTCTAAAAAAAGCATCAATACTTGGAAAAAAAGGATTTGATAATTTAGCTAATTATATAAGAAGAAGTGGATTAAAAAAAAATGAAAAGTTTTTAAATTTTAAAGCACAAGAAAAAATGAGTAATATGGGTGAATATGAACTAAGTTTTGATCCCATTATTGCCATAAATAAAAATGCAGCAAAACCACATGCCTTAGCTTCTGGTAAAAAATTAAGAGAAAATGATTTATTACTCGTTGATGCTGGTATTAAATATAAAAGATATTGTTCAGATAGAACTTGTACTTCTTTTGTTAATTTTGATAATTTTTCATTTAAAAGAAAACAAAAATTTAAGAAAAATAAACATCAAAAAATTTATGAGATAGTTTTAAAAGCACAAAAAACTGCTATAAAAAAAGCAAGAGTGGGAATGAAAGCTTTAGATATTGATAAACTTGCACGTGATGTTATTGATAAAGCTGGTTATGGAAAGTATTTTATACATTCTACTGGACATGGAGTTGGTCTTGATATTCATGAATTTCCAAATATAAATTCAAAAAGTGATATTGTTATTGAAGAAAATATGGTATTTACAATTGAGCCTGGAATTTATATTCCTAATGAATTTGGTGTTCGTATAGAAGATAGTATTGTTATGCTTAATAAAAAAGCAAAAATATTATAAAAAATGTATAAAATAAATACTATAGTATTTCACTATGGTATATTTTTATTAAAAAAAATGAAAAAATCTGTAAAATAAAATAACAATGAAGCAAAAAATAAATGAAAAATTAACACTATTTTTTAATAAAAACTACCCATATAAGGTAAAAAAAATATCTAAGAAAAAATATTTTGTAACTATAGGAATAGGTGGTAATATAGGTAATATACATAAAACATTCAACAAATTATTCATAAATCTAGTAAAAGACTCAAGATTTGATATTATTCAAACTTCATCTTTATTGTTAAATCCACCTTTTGGATTTTATGAACAAAAAGACTTTTTAAATGGTATAATTTTACTTAAAACTAATCTGTGTGCAAATGATTTTTTAAAAAATATGCAAAGATTAGAAAATAGGTTTAAAAGAAAGCGCTCTTTTAAAAATGCTGCTAGAACTTTAGATATTGATATAATTTTTTTTCATGGTAAAAAAATTCATACAGACAAACTAATTGTTCCTCATAAGTTTTGGCATGAAAGAGAGTCTGTTATTATACCTTTACAAAGGATGAATAAATGAAAAATAAAATAATGGTCGGTATGAGTGGTGGAATAGATTCTTCAGTTACAGCCTACATGTTACAAAAAGATAATTATGAAGTTGAAGGTGTGTATTTAAAACTTCATAATAGAACAGATGGTTATCATGAAAGAAATCTTTCTTATATAAAAGATGTTACAAAATTTTTAAATATAAAATATCATGTTTTAGATTTAGCTGATAAATTTACAAATGAAATATATGATTATTTTGTTGATTCCTATCTTGAAGGCATAACTCCAAATCCTTGTGTGAAATGTAATAAACAAATAAAATTTGGTGAAATGTTAAAATTTGCTAAAAAACATGGCTGTATTTATTTAGCAACAGGGCATTATGCAAAAACAGATGGTAAGTTTATTTACGAAGCAGATGATGAAACAAAAGATCAAAGTTATTTTTTATCGCAAGTTGACAAAGAAGCTTTACCTTACATGTTGTTTCCACTTAGTACTTATAAAAAAGAAGATATAGTTAAGCTTGGAGCATCTTTAGATAGTGCATATGAAAAAATTACACAAAAGAATGAATCTCAAGAAATTTGTTTTGTAGAAAATGTATATACAGATGTAATAAAAAGACATACGAATATTGATCTTCCTGGAAAAGTTTTAGATACAAGTGGAAATGTTGTTGGTGCTCATAAAGGTTATATGCATTATACAATTGGTAAACGAAGAGGATTTACAGTTAAAGGTGCTCATGAACCTCATTTTGTAAAAGAATTAAATCCAAAAGATAATACCATTGTCGTTGGTAAAAAAGAAGTTCTTGAAATAAATGAAGTGATTCTTGAAAATTTAAATATGTATATAAATGATACAATATTTGAATGTGGTGTAAAACTAAGATATAGATCACAAGCAACTTTATGTAAAGTTTTTATAGAAAATGATAAAGCTAAAGTATTATTAAAAACTCCTGTATTTGGAGTTGCATCTGGACAACTTGCAGTTTTTTATGACAAAAATAAAGTTATTGGTTCTGGTTGGATTATATCAACACAATAATATTATAAAAATTGAATATTTAAAGAAAATTTTAGATAAAATCATATTTTAAAACAAGAATTTAAGGGAAAAAATGTCAAATTTCAAACTTTTTAGTGGATCAGCTAATAAAAAATTAACCAAAGAAATTGGAAAGCATCTTAATATTGAAGTAGGAGAAGCTACTTTAACTAAATTTAGTGATGGTGAAATTTCAGTTCAAATAAAAGAAAGTGTAAGAGGGCAAGATGTTTTTATAGTTCAAGCAACCTGTTCTCCTGTTAATGATACTTTAATGGAATTATTAATTATGGTTGATGCACTTAAAAGATCTAGTGCAAAATCAATTTCTGCTGTTATGCCTTATTATGGTTATGCAAGACAAGATAGAAAAGCAGCTCCAAGAGTTCCAATAACAGCTAAACTAACAGCAGATATGCTTGAAAAAGCTGGAGTTCATAGAGTAATTACTATAGATTTACATGCAGCTCAAATACAAGGCTTTTTTAATATTCCTGTTGATAACTTATTTGGTTCTATAATTTTTATAGATTATATAAAAGATAAAAAATTAAAAAATCCAGTAATTGCAAGTCCTGATATAGGTGGAGTGGCAAGAGCTAGATCTTATGCTAAAAAATTAAACTATGACTTAGTAATTGTTGATAAAAGAAGAGAAAAAGCTAATGAAGCTGAAGTTATGAATATAATAGGAGATGTAAAAGGAAAAGATATTATTTTAGTAGATGATATTGTTGATACTGCTGGAACTTTAGTTAAAGCAGCCCATGCCTTAAAAGAAATGGGAGCAAATTCTGTTATGGCATGTTGTACACATGGAGTTTTATCTGGTAAGGCATATGAAAAATTAAATAATGGACAATTGGACGAACTTATTATTTCAGACACTATTCCAATAAAAGAAAAATGTGATAAGATTACAGTACTAAATTCATCAGAAATGTTAGCCCAAACGATACAAAGAATTCAAAATAATGAGTCTGTTACAACTATTTTTACATAAAAAATGTTTTATTTATTTTTTTTGTGTTATAATCCAAAAAAAATTAAGGAATAAAATGAAAAAAATATTATTATCAAGTTTATTGTGTGCTAGTGTTTTATTAGCATCAAATAACGAATATAAATACGAAGTTACTCCAATGTTTGGCGGAGTTTATACTGAAGGGAATATGAA
>JADGEG010000179.1 GCA_016744485.1 Arcobacter sp.
TGTTGTCAAGGATAATAAAAACTTTCTACAGATTATCGCTGTATTAAGTGCTTACACTCAAAAAGAGTTGGGTTTTATGTGCGAAAGTTGAGTTACTTATATTCCAAAGTTTAATATATTATCTGATATGCAAGTTGTACCTCCTCCCCCTATAGATAGCATGTAATCATAGATATTAAATGTTACAAATGCAACTAAATATAATGAATTTAGTGATAAAAATAAAAATTATTAGGAAATTATAATTCATATATTTCAAAATATAACTATAATGAAGTATACTATACAAGAGCTGAGGTAAATGGTTATGAAAAAAATTATGATGTTTATTTATATGCTGAAAACCTTTTTAATAAAGAATGCAATGCAATAGGAACATCAAATGGATGATATATAGATTGTTCAGAGCCAAAGAAAATTGGTATACAATTTTCTTTTAGATTTTAAAAGATACCTAATGACTAAAAAATAATCCTTAGATAATAAAAGTATTATTGATAATAACTATCAATAAATTGTATACTTTATAAAAAAAAGGAAAAAAATGCAATTATTAAAAAGTATAACGTTAGCAACAGTTTTAAGCTTGAGTAGCTTATCAGCACATAGCCTATGGATAAACTCTTTTGAGTCATTTAATCATAAACCAGGCCACACAACAGTAAGTTTAGGTTGGGGTCATGCCTTACCTCTAGATGATATACTAAACTCTCCAAATGGAAAAGTTTTAGTAGAAGAGTTCAGTATAGTTTCTCCTAGTGGGGAAAAAATGAATTTAAATATTCCTAAAAGTAAAAATGCACAGGCAACTAAAACAAGTAAAAATCTTGAAGTATTTGATTCTCAAGTAGGATTACAAAAAATAGCATTAAAAAAAGATAGTCAAAAAGGTGTATATAAACTAGAGGCAAAATCAAAATCAACATTTTATACCCAATATATAGATACAAAAGATAGAAGAAGATTAAAACTAAAATCAAAAGATAAATTAAAAGATATAAAAAAAGTTTTAATGTCCGTAAAATATGAAGCTTTTGCAAACTCATATTTAACATTAGGTAATAAATGGGAAAATCCAAAAGTCACAAATAAAGGATTAGAAATTATTCCTAAAAGTGACTTATCAAATATTAAAGTTGGAGATTTAGTGGAGTTTGAAGTGTTGTTTTATGGTAAATCTTTAAATTCAAATGCTAAAAGTATGAATTATATTGCAGCATCAAGTAATACTTTTGGGCAAAAAGATGGATATGCTTTAATGTCTTATATAAAAGAGGGAAAAGCACAAATTAGAGTACAAAGCGCTGGACAATGGATAGTTTCATGCAACCACAAAGAAGTAGTTAAAAAAGATGGAAAATTAAAATATCTATTTGGAAAAGTAAATTCTGTTTTTAATGCAGCTACTTTGACTTTTGATGTGAAAGAGTAAAAACTTACTCTAAATTGTAAGCTAAACTTAGAATAATTTTTATCATTTTCTGCTTTTAAGTTTAGCCCTACAATTAATAATAAAATATAGGAGTATAATTATGAAAAGAAAGATGAGCAGATGGGGGATAGGCCCTATCTTTGGTATTTTATCGATTATGTATTTGATAACTATGTTAGTAGTAAGTTACTTTTATAAACCATTATTTGAAATTGAATTTTTACCAAGAATATTTGTTTTTACTTTAGGAATTGTTTTTTTAGTTATAGGTGTACCTTTTTATGTGGCTTCTGTAAATGCAGTTACCAAAGCATACAATTCTAACAAGCTTGTGACGAGTGGAGTTTTTAGGTATTGCAGGCACCCTTTATACTCGTCTTGGATAGTCTTTATTGTTCCTGCAATTGTTTTATTGTCAAATAGTTTGATTGGTCTAACGACACCTATATTTATGTATTTAATTTTGTTAAAGCTAATTAAAAAAGAGGAAGCTTATTTAGAATCCATTTTTGATTCTGATTATCTTGAATATAAAAAAAATGTTCCTTGTATCTTACCTTATGGTTTTATGAATAAAATGTAACCCGCATTAGATAACGGCGCGGCTGAGCACGTTCAGTGCTCAGCCGCGCCGTTGCACGTTTCCGCAAAGCGGGAACGTGCAATGCTTGAAGTGAGAGACAAGATGGATTTATGCGAGAAATATTTTTCTTTAATATATCTGACTTGATACAATAAAAGCTGGATATTTGGTACTGTAATCTTGTTATCTCCTCTGATTTGTAATCTTATTGCTACATACTCAATCGTATTTTATTTGTTGCAAATTGATGTATTAATATTTGAATTAAATTTTGATATGGAATTGAATTTTCCAAAGCTTTCTTTTTGAGTTCATAAATATCATTTTCATTTACTCTTATTGAAATTGCTTTTTTCTTTTGATGTTTAATATAAGATTGTAATTCTAATAATCTATCATCCATATTATTTTTACTTTCCCAAACTCCAGATTCAACACTTTGTAATATATCTTGTTCGTATTCATCTAAATTAATCATTTTGAAACTCCTTTATTGTATTTTTTATTCATTTGTATTGAAGGAATAATAGTTTTTAAAAATATTGATTCTTCATCTTCAACATATGGCACTAGGTGAACATAGTTTTTAATCTTAATTAAAATAATGAAAATATTTTGATTAGGATATTTTTCTTTATTTGGATGTTTAATATCATCTAATAATTTACCACTTTCCAACGCCAATATTACATCTTCAAAACTTATATCTCTTTGTTCTTTTAAAAGTTCATTTTTTTCAAGACTATATCTTATATTTTTGTTTTTAATCATTTTAATTGCCTTACTTATATATACAATGTATTTTATAATAATTGAAGCGATATGTTAAGTTGATTTTTAAGAGAACGATTGATATTATATTTCAAAAATATTAAATGATTCATTTTTAGATAAATTGTGATAAGTTAAATGTCGATAACCAGCATCTTTCATAGAGCTAATAATATAATCTTCTTTAGAAGAATGTCCAAATAAATTAATAAAATTAATTTTATCAGTTTTTATATAATCTATAATTACAATTCGTCCTTTTAGCTTTAAAAAAGGGTTTAATTTTTTGAAATATTGTATTGGGTTAGGAATATGATGAAAAGAATTTCTGCCAAAAAACATATCAACAGAGCTTGATTTGAGTTGTATTGTATTATCTGGAGTATGTATCGTTTCTATATTATTTAGATTATATTTTTTTATAAACTCTAGTTTTGATTTGTCATTATCAATTGCATAAACCTTTTCATCAGTTCCAACGACATTTGAGAATTTTAATGCAAAAAAACCACCACCAGAACCAATATTAGCAATTACATTTCCATTTGATATCCCTAATTTGCTTATAATTTGGCATCAATTTGATTTTTCTGCTCTTTTATTAAGCATTTTAGGTCTTAGATTTTTAAACATATTATAATATCCCCAAATAAAAAGTACTATTTTTTATCTTTTTGTTAGTATTTATCTTTAATCTTCTACTAAATTAACAACAAATTTTCACACATAAGGTGTATTGTTAATACAATAGGAAAAGCTATAACAAAGGCTCTTCAATAAGCTTGAAACCAAATAGAAACAAAGTCATCTACCAATCCTAAGTTTAAGTAAGTTATTACTATACTCATAAGTCCGGCCATAATTGCAGACATAAGAAAAGAGAATAGAATTATTTCATATCTTTTTTTTACTTTATTTTTAAACATATTTTTTCCTGATATTTAATTTATTTGTAGTATACTCATAACAAATATTATAATTAATAATAAAACTATATTTATAGTATTATTA
>JADGEG010000180.1 GCA_016744485.1 Arcobacter sp.
TGTATTATTTGCAAAAAAAGGATACACAAGTGAGCTCAAAGCATTAAAAAGTGAAAGTGTTTTACTCTTTACATGTAGGAATTTTAAAGTTTTGATTTAAATTCCATATCTAAAAATAAAAGCCTTCTAATGAGCCATATTTTTTGTAATACTTTACTTTAAATTCATTTTAACTCTCCTCATTCTCCCTTATTAAAGAATAGTCAAACAAATTTTCATATTGACTTGCCTACAATAGGGGTTTTTGTTATTTTGATATCATATTTATATGATTTCAATCAAACAACAGTCAAACAAATTTTATTTTGCCCACCAAGGAATATAACTTCTTGCTTTTACGCCTACTTTTTCATCATAAATATAAATAAGTTTTTCTATTAATGCCTCTTTGATAATTCTTGAAACCATTGCTGTATTTTTAGCTTCAATTCCAAATCTTTCTCTTAAAGATGTATTTGTCATAAAATCATTTTGTATATATTTTAGACTTGCATGTAGATAACAAGCTCTAACTCTATCCATACGATTCATCTCTTTTAGTTCTTTATGTGCAAATAATATACTTATCGTATATCCATTTGTTGCTCTAAATATTGGAGCTGGTAGTTGATAAAATTCTGTTTGTGCTACAATTTTATCTATTCCACTGCCTCTCTCTTCACAGATATTTATTCTTCTCATGAACGAAGCTAAAATTTCATTTCTTGATTTTGGTGGAGTATCTAAAAATCTATCTGTATCTACAAGAGGCTCTCCGGGATTTGTAACTTCAAATCGATTGGCATATATTTCTACCATTACAGAGTTACCATTTTGTGAAAAATCTTGGTGTATGATTGCATTTGCTACCATTTCTCTGATTGATAGCTCAGGATACATCTGTATGCTTTCTCTAAATGCTTGCTTAATGACTTCATTTGAAGGCAAAATATTGTTTATATAGGCTATTATGTTTTCAAATCCTACGGCATAGCCTTTCTTACCCTCTATCTCTTTTATGGTTTCAAGTTTTGAGTTGTCTTTGTATTGTATGACTCGTATTGCTTTTCTTTTTAAGTGGTTAAACTTGTTTAAATTTTTGGCAAATAAAATTGCTCCAAGGTTTGTAATATTCCATTTATTATTTTGAGATTTGTTGATTAAATCATCACTTTCTAAACTTTCTAAAATTGCATCTCTATTTTCAGGTAAAGGAAGATTGAGCAGTTCAAAATATGCCGTATATTCTAAATATCCTAAAACTTCACTATCATCTAAGTTATCTACTGCTACTTGTTTTTCAAAAGGAACTCTATCAAATACTCTCCAAAGTTCTCTCTCTTTCTCTGGCAGTTCTTTTAGTTTTTTCTTATGCGAATTTAGCCTTATGTATTCTACTCCTTGAAAACTTACAGGAGTAACAACAGTCGGTGCAATCTCCAATAAAACAAGGTTCTTTTCTTCAATAATAACTTCGTAAAATCTAAAATCTATTTTTGGTTTTAAAAGTCTCAGTAACCAATTTTCTAATGCCTCATTTCCTTTTGTAGTTGTTGATGGCTTAAAAGTTGTTCCTAAAATTTTATGAGTATTGTCATCTACACCCCAAATTATATAAGCATTTATCTTGCCATTGAGTGCAGCTGAATTTGATAATGCACTGATATATTCACCTATCATCTCTTTATCACAATTGTTATGTTTAAACTCTAACCACTCTGTTTCATTTGGCTGTTTAAGTAGCTCTTTTATGAGAGATATTATATATTCGTTGCTTCTGTCTATGCTCATTTAAATTTACCTTTCACTATTTTCATTCCTAATAAGTTAAATATATACTCAATATTACTTGTTACAAATGTTCTCTTTTTCACAGTTATTTTTGGTGGAGTAAGTATATAGTTATCTTTATAAAACTTTTCAATCCAATCTATCCAGCCATATTTTTTTACTATATGAAGTATGTCTTCAAGTAAAAAATTAGAATATTTTTTCTTATGCCATTGTAAAAAATATATTGGGTCTTCAAAAATCAATTTCTTTAAAGTGTTATTAATTGCAATTTCATTAAAAACATATGAATATTTCTTTTTATCCAATTCTTTGAATAGCTTAAATAAGTCCTTAATTTCTAATTTATCACTTAGTAATGACATAGAATTACTTAGCATCAAATTATTAAGCTTCATTGTGTTAAACATCATACGTATAATGCCATCTTCTGAAATAATTTGATAATTATGATTATATGAATATGATAAAGCTCTAAACTCTTGTTCTCCAATATGTGGTGCAAGCATTTGATAACTTTCTCTAATTGGTAAAATCACATCAGTATCATCTATTACTCTTTTTACCAAAATTATTTTATTTACTAAATTTAATAAATATTTTTTATCTCTTTCAATATCTTCTTTATTAGCAATGTTTTTTAAAAGATTTTCACCATCACTATATACACTAAATAGTTCATCAGATTTATCAAGCTCTTTTATAAAATCTATTAACCAGTTTATAGTTGTCTTTTGTATATAAACATCTTCTCTCTCTAAAACGACATCTAATTGACTGATATTGCTTAAAAATACAATTGAAGAAAATGTTAATATTTTCTTTACTTCATATGGTTGGCTATTATTATTACCAGAGTGAAAATTATACTTATCAGTGTTTAGCAATATATCTATAACTTTAAAATAATTTTTATAGTCTCCACTTGCTAAATTATAAAAGGATATATTATGTCCATTGCTATAATCTTCAAACTGCTTTATACCTTGTCTTGTATTTTCATGTAAAACTTCACGAATACCTGAAAGTGGGTCTTCCTCTGTTGATGTTATGGTTCTGCAACTTTCATTATTCAAACTATAAACAAATTTATTGCATATAAAATGAAAAATAGATGATTTTTCTACCTCTTCTTTAAATAAGGATAGGTCAAATTCTTCTTGATTTTTGATTTTTAGTAAATAATGTTCATTTATTGTTGGATAAAATTTATCCGATATGTAGCATTCCTTACCTTCTTTTATTAGTTGATTTGATTTAACATTATTTTCATTATCTATATGATTTATGATTGAATAAAGATATAATTTTGATAAAAGCTCTTTTTCATTATTTGCAAGCTCATCTATATTTATAGATAAAAGTTTACTGTTAATATTTAAAAATCCACTTTCATAAGATTGTTCCACAACAATAGAATAATATGAGAGTATAAAGGTTTGCTCTACACTTAATAATCGATATTTTTCTTCTAAATAGCCTTTGTATTCATTGTCTTGCTCTATATCAATTCTATCTGTATTTTGAAAGTAATAAGGTAAAGAACAATAATGTAAGACATGAGAAGCAAACTCTACTTTATCGTTATCTAAAAAATCAAAATGTTCCCAAGCAATTTTATAGAATTCGTAAGTTTTTATCATTGATGGATAGCTTCTATAAATATTTGCTATTTGAATTGAATACTTAGGATTATTAATTTTCTCTACAAAATAATCAAAATCAGTAATTAACAAATTTCTATCTGTCTCACAAATATTTAATGTTTCAGATATTATATTTTGAAAATTATTTTTATATTGAATAGCTAAATCAAGATACTTTTTTTGTTTTGAATTTTGACTTAAAATTCTTACTGTTTTTACTATAAGTATCTCTTGAAGATTACTATCTGTGAGATAATTTAATAGTGTTTCCAATTCAATATTTAATATCTCTATTGATTTTATTTTTTTTGCCTCAAGGTATGAGATATAAGAGATTATAGAATTATCTTTTTT
>JADGEG010000181.1 GCA_016744485.1 Arcobacter sp.
TCCATCATCAAGTAAAAATCTACAAGAACCTTTAACACAAATAGCAATTTGTTTTAAATTCTTATGCGCATGAAAACCACGCCTTATCTTATCTTTTGTATTAAAGATATAATATACTCTTTTAACAACAAAAGGTATATTTTTATTCTCCTCTAGTGATATTAAAGAGCCCCTATCATCTCCTAAATCTTTAAATTCAATTAGTTCATAATTAAGCATTATTTTCCTTATACTTTTTCAAATACCATTCAATAGTTTTAATAATACCACTGTCAAAGTTTTCATTTGCTCTCCAAGAAAGTTTATTCTCAATTTTAGTAGCATCTATGGCATATCTTCTATCATGACCTGCACGATCATCTACAAAAGTTATTAACTCTTTATAAGAGGTTTGATCGTCTTTTGGCACTTTTTCATCAAGAATATTACAAATTGTATCTACTATTTGTAAATTTGTTCTTTCATTTCTTCCACCAATATTGTAAGTATTAGAAGCTTTGCCATTATGAAAAACTAAATCTATACCAATGCAATGATCAAATACATACAACCAATCTCTTATATTCTTACCATCACCATAAATAGGAATACTCTCACCTTTTAAAGCTTTTCTTATAATAGTAGGAATTAATTTTTCATCATGTTGTTTTGGACCATAATTATTACTACAATTTGTAATAACTGTATTTAATCCAAATGTTTCACTATATGACCGCACAATCATATCAGAACTTGCCTTAGAAGCTGAATATGGTGAATTTGGTGCATAAGGTGTATCTTCAGTAAATAAATCTGTTTCATTTAAAGTTCCATATACCTCATCGGTTGATATATGATGAAACCTACAATCTTTATAATTTTCTTTATAAACAAAAGGTTTATTCATCCAGTATTTATAAGCCACATCTACAAGTGTATGTGTACCATTTACATTAGTTTGGATAAATACTTCAGGGTTTTTAATACTATTATCGACATGTGATTCTGCTGCAAAATGAATCACACCTCTTATGTCATATTCATTAAATATAAATTCTATTAATTCACGATTACAAATATCACCTTTTATAAATTGATACTTTGAGTTATTTTCATATTCTTTTAAATTTTCTAAATTACCTGCATAAGTTAAAAGGTCAAGGTTTATGATATTATATTGTTCGTATTTTTCTAAAAAATATGGTACAAAGTTACTACCTATAAATCCAGCTCCACCTGTGATTAATATATTCTTATTGTTTTTATTGACAAGAGTATTTTTGTATGCTATACTCTTAGTACTTTTAGCCCTAGCTGGCACCCCCTCTTTTTTTAAGAGGGTAATATTTAAAAACTCTTCAAGTTTTTTTGATAAATCATGCATTACATTTTTACTTATTTTTCCATTATATGACACGATTCTTTTAGTATCAAATGTTTTTATTTGATTTATCATTGCAGTGTTTTTTTTGTCATTTTTTCTATTAAAAGTAAAATAATAACTACCTTCTTTTATTTTAGAGGTTAAAGGTATTCCAACGAAACTATTCTTTCCAAGTTTCTTATATACTATTACTGGTCTTAAAAATAATTCACCTTTTCCATAACTTTCTGTTCCAATATTTTGACCCATTGAAAGAAAGTAAATATTACCTTCTTGTATATTTATCACTACATTTTTAGCATTGATATTTTGTTTTAAATCATTCCAATTATTAAAATCATTAGTCATTGTTCACTAATTCCTGTAAATATTTTCCATATCCATTTTTAGACAGTGGTTTCGCAATTTCTAAAACTTTTTCTTTTGAAATCCAGCCATTATTATATGCTATTTCTTCTAAACAAGCTATTTTATAACCTTGTCTATGCTCAATGGTTTGTACAAATTGTCCAGCTTCGATTAAACTATCGTGAGTTCCAGTATCAAGCCAAGCAAAGCCTCTTCCTAATAATTCTACTTTTAAACTATCCCTTTTTAAATATTCTTCATTAATAGAAGTAATCTCTAATTCACCTCTATGTGATGGTTTGACATTTTTAGCTATTTCAATCACACTATTATCATAAAAATACAAGCCAGTAACTGCAAAATTCGATTTTGGATGCTTTGGTTTTTCTTCTATACTCATTGCCTTTTTATTTTCATCAAATGAAACTACTCCAAACCTTTCAGGATCTTTTACTTGATATCCAAAAATAATAGCTCCATTAGTAATAGATGATGCTTTTAAAAGCATAGTAGAGAACCCTTGACCATAGAAAATATTATCTCCTAAAATTAAACAAACACTATCATTTTCTATAAATTTTTCGCCTAATATAAAAGCTTGTGCTAAGCCATCTGGGCTTGGTTGGATTTTATATTCAAGGTTGATTCCCCAATCACTTCCATCTCCTAAAAGTTCTTCAAACTTTCCTATATCTTGAGGAGTTGAAATAATTAGAATTTCTTTTATTTTTGCTAACATAAGCACTGATAGTGGATAATAAATCATTGGTTTGTCATAAACTGGTAATAATTGCTTACTGATACTTTTTGTTACAGGGTAAAGTCTTGTTCCACTTCCTCCTGCTAATATTATACCTTTCATCTTAACTCCTTATAAAACTCTTTATACCACTTAACAAATTTACCAATTCCATCAACTAACTTAGTATTTGGTTTATAATTAAAATCAGTGATTAATCCACTAACATCTGCATATGTTGATTTTACATCGCCATCTTGCATAGGCATAAAGTTTTTCTTAGCTTTTTTATCTAGTTCATTTTCTAAAATCTCTATAAAATCCATTAATTTTACAGGAGCATTATTTCCTATATTGTAAATATTAAAGTTTGATGGTTTATTGATGACTTTTATAATTCCATCTATTATATCATCTATATAAGTAAAATCTCTACTCATATCTCCATTATTAAAAACTTTTATTTCTCTATCATTTAGTATAGCATTTGCAAATAACATAGGAGCCATATCAGGACGTCCGTAAGATCCATAAACAGTAAAAAATCGTAATCCAGTAGTTTGTAAACCATAAAGATGTGAATAAGTATGAGCCATAAGTTCATTGGTTTTTTTTGTAGCAGCATATAGGCTTATTGGTGTGTCTGTTTTATCATTTGTATTAAAAGGTTGAGATTTATTTAAGCCATACACAGAAGAAGAAGAAGCATAAGATAGATTTTTAACATTATTATGCCTACAAGCTTCTAAAATATTTATAAAACCTACAATATTACTTTGAATATAAGCATGTGGATTTTCTATACTATATCGCACACCAGCTTGTGCTGCAAGATTACACACTGCATCAAATTTTTGCTTTTCAAAAAGTGTATTTAGTATCTTAGCATTTTCAAGATTTGTTTTTATAAACTTATGATTTTTATATGTTAAAGACTGAATTAAATCATCGTCTTTAATATTTTTTTTATTTATTCCAAGATTTTCTAATCTTGCATATTTTAAATTCACATCATAATAATCATTTATATTATCAAGTCCTATTACTTCATGCCCTTGTTCTAATAGTTTTTTTGATAAATGATAACCTATAAATCCTGCTGTTCCAGTTAGTAAAATCTTCATTTTATAGCTATAGTCCTCTTCATCTTGATTAATTAATTTAAAAATTAATTTTTTTAACTAAAGGACAATATTATAACACAAACTATTTTAAACCTTTATTTTATATTTTTTCTAACTCTTCTAATGCTTTGTCTATATCATTAAAAGATATGTCTTTTAAGTCTTTAACATCTTTATCCCACCAT
>JADGEG010000012.1 GCA_016744485.1 Arcobacter sp.
TATTGGTTGAATTCAGGTTTTTTATCTTCACGTTTTATATATTTCTTGAATTCAAATCGCAAGTGCAACAATATGTTTAAAAGTTTAGAGGAATAGTACATGAAATAATAAATTTTTAATATTTTTTCTCCTTATTTTATATTCACTAAAGCAATATATGAGTATCATAACACAAAATTAAATTGCCAAGATTAAGTACAGAGTAGTTGACGTAAAAAATAGTCCAAAATTAATCTGCATTATAAAAAAGGTTTTGCAGATGAGAGATTGTGAAAATCACATTTTGTCCAATAATCAGGATACCCTCAAGTATAATAAAAATTTTTATCAAATTAGTTCAAATAAAACTATTTTTAAATTAGTAAAAGATGAGATAGACGATATTGGATACTATGATCTACCCTTACAAGACACTACTCATATAAAAGAATATGCTAAAACAGTATCTAAAAAACACATAGCTGTTATTGGTATAGGGGGAAGTACGCTAGGAACTATAGCTATATATAATTTTCTTAAAAAATCAAAAGACTATGATAAATCTTTGCACTTCTTTGAATCAACAGACCCTATGGATATAAAAACAAGATTATCTAAAATAGAGTTAAATGATACTTACTTTATAATTATAAGCAAGTCTGGAACAACTATAGAGACTATAAGTATTTTTAAATATTTAAGTTCTTTAATTACAATAGATAAATTAAACTCTTCAATAGTGAGCGAAAAGAGAAGTAAACTAACAGTTTATGCAAATAAACATAATATAAAAACATTTGAAATACCTGAAAATATTGGTGGTAGATTTTCGGTTTTTAGTGCTGTTGGTTTGTTACCATTGGCAATAATTGGTGTAAATATAGATAAACTTTTAAAAGGGGCAAAAGAGGTTAGAGATAGTTTTTTTGGCAAAGGTGAATACTATGAGCCGATTATGCAAAAAGCAAGATTTTTTGTAGAAAATAAAAATAAATTTAACATAAATGTAGTTTTTTCTTATTCTTCAGCCTTAGAAGGATTTAATAAGTGGTATATTCAATTATGGGGAGAGAGTTTAGGAAAACTAAATGTAAATCAAACAAAGCAGTCTCTTACACCAATAGGACTGATTGGACCAGCAGATCAACACAGTTTTTTACAGCTTATTGTGCAAGGTAAAAGAGATAAAACAGTAACTTTTATTAAGATAAACGATTTTGAAAACAATACAAAGATTCCATCGAATACTTTATTTGATTTTGATGATTTACTATATATAAATAACTTAACATTTTCGCAACTAATAGAAGAGCAAGCAAATGCAACCATACAAGTAATTGAAAATCTTAAAGATATTCCTTGTGATGTCATAACTATAAAAAAAGTAGATGAATACAATATATCAAAACTAATGTTTAGTTATCAAATACTTACTTCTGTTGTAGGTAAATTTGTTCGTATTGATGCTTATAATCAGCCAGGTGTTGAAGCTGGAAAAATTATTTTAAAAGAGAAATTAAAACAAGGACTAGAGATATGAAAGGCATAATATTAGCTGGAGGAAGTGGTACAAGACTATATCCTATCACAAAATGTGTTTCTAAGCAATTAGTTCCTATTTATGATAAGCCGATGATATATTATCCACTTTCTGTTTTGATGCTTGCTGGGATTACGGAAGTGTTAATTATATCAACACCATATGATTTACCAAGATTTAAAGAACTTTTAGGTGACGGTTCTAACATAGGTATGAAGTTTAGCTACAAAGTTCAGCCAAGTCCAGATGGTCTTGCACAAGCTTTTATACTCGGTGAAGAGTTTATTGGTCATTCTGATGTTTGCCTTATATTAGGAGATAATGTTTTTTATGGTGATGGTTTGACAAAGTTACTTGCAAAAAGTGTTGTAAATGCAACACAGAAGAATAAAGCTACTATTTATGGTTACTATGTTAATGATCCAGAGAGATATGGTGTTGCAGAATTCGATGAAAATGAAGAGGTTATTTCTATAGAAGAAAAACCAACTAATCCTAAGAGCAATTATGCCGTAGTTGGCCTATATTTTTATCCAAATGATGTAGTGAAAAAAGCTAAAAATGTTAAGCCAAGTGAGCGTGGAGAGCTAGAAATAACGACTGTAAATCAAGATTATTTAAATGAAAAAAGATTAAGAGTAAAAATCATGGGCAGAGGTTATGCATGGTTAGATACTGGAACACATGAAAGTTTACTTGAGGCTAGTATGTTTATACAAACTATAGAAAAGCGTCAAGGTTTAAAAGTGGCATGTATAGAAGAAATAGCCCTTGAAATGGAGTATATAACAGCTGAAAAACTATTGGAAATTGCTCATCCTTTAAATAAAAATGGATATGGACAATATTTGATAAAAAGAGCAAAAGAGGGAATAGCAGAGAGATGAATTTTATAAAAACTGCTTTACCTGATGTAATCATTATTGAACCACAATTTCATTGTGATGAAAGAGGTTATTTTGTAGAAACTTTTAGAAAAGATAAATTAGAAGAGTTTTTAGGTTATAAAATAAATTTCTGCCAAGACAATGAATCTAAAAGTTCACGTGGTGTTCTACGTGGATTGCACTATCAAGCACCTTTCAATGCTCAAACTAAGCTTGTGCGTGTTATACAAGGGAGTGTGTTAGACGTAGCTGTAGATATAAGAAAAGGGAGTCCTACATTTTGCCAGCATATAGCAGTTAAACTTACATGTGAAAATAAAAGACAACTTTTAGTTCCTCGTGGATTTGCACATGGATTTGTTGTTTTAGAAAATGATACGATATTTGCATATAAAGTAGATAATTATTATAGTCCACAAAATGATAGAGGAATAGCCTTTGATGATAAAATTTTAGATATAGACTGGAAAATTCCTTATACTGAATTAAACTTATCTATAAAAGATAAAATTCAACCAAAACTAAATGAAATAAACGATTTATTTGAATTTGGAATTAACTATTATGAGTAATTTTTTAGTAACAGGTAGCAATGGACAACTTGGATCAGAGCTAAAAAAACTCTCTTCTAATTATGAATATAATTTCATCTTTACATGTAAAGATGAATTAGATATAACAAATAAAATAGATCTTGCTAAATTTATTGAAAAGAACAATATAGATATTATCATTAATTGTGCCGCTTATACTGCTGTTGATAAGGCTGAAAATGAAAAAAAATTAGCTGATGATATAAATCATATAGCAGTAAAAAATTTAGCTCAAATTGCAAAAGACAAAAATATAAAATTAGTACATGTATCTACTGATTATGTATTTGCTGGAAAACATTATAAATCTTACAAAGAAAATGATACTACAAATCCACAAAGTATATATGGAAAAACAAAATTAGATGGTGAAAATGCAATGATGGATATAAATCCATTAAACTCAATCATTATAAGAACTTCATGGATATATTCTAGTTATGGCAATAATTTTGTAAAAACCATGCTTAGGTTAGGAAAAAGAAAAAAAGAGTTAGACGTCGTTTGTGACCAAGTTGGAACTCCTACTTATGCTAAAGATTTAGCAAGAGTTATCTTCGATATACTACCAAAAATACAAAATAAACAAGTTGAAATATATAATTATTCAAATGAAGGTGTTCTAAGCTGGTTTGATTTTGCAAAAGAGATAATGAAAATGGCAAAACTTGATTGTAAGATAAATTCAATTGAAACACAAGACTATTCAACTACAGTAGCAAGACCTCATTTTAGTCTACTCAATAAGTCAAAAATAAAAAAAGAATTTGATATAATAATTCCTTATTGGAAAGATAGCTTAGATAAGTGTTTAAAAGAATTGGGAGAAAGAAAATAGTGAAAAATATACTAGTAACAGGATGTAGTGGATTTATAGGAAGTAATTTTGTTCCTTATTTCTTAGAAAAATATCCTAAGTACAATGTTATAAACTTAGATTTATTAACATATGCTGGAAAGCTAGAAAACCTAAAAGAAATTGAGTCTAATCTAAGATATAAGTTTATTAAAGGGGATATTTGCAATAGGGAATTAGTAGAGTTTATTTTTAGTGAGTATGATATCCAAGGTGTAATTCACTTTGCAGCAGAATCACATGTAGATAACTCTATAAAAAATTCTGGAGTATTTATGCAAACTAATGTAAATGGAACGTTTACTTTAGCAGATGTAGCTTATAAGTATTGGATGGACAGACCTTTTACATGTAAAGATGAATATAAAGATTGTAGATTTCATCATATAAGTACTGATGAAGTATATGGAACACTTGGTGTTACTGGATTATTTACCGAAAATACTCCTTATTCTCCAAACTCTCCTTATTCTGCAAGTAAAGCTAGTAGCGATATGATAATTAGAGCATACAGTAAAACATTTGGTTTAAACAGTGTTATAACAAACTGTTCTAACAACTATGGACCAAAACAGCATGATGAAAAACTAATTCCTACTATTATAAGAAATGCTCTTGAAGGTAATCCTATACCTATTTATGGAGATGGCAAGAATATAAGAGATTGGTTATATGTGCTTGATCACTGTAAAGGGATTGATTTAGTTTATCATAGAGGCAAAAAAAGCGAAACTTATGCTATTGGAGGAAGAAACGAAAGAGACAATCTGTATATTGTAAATAGAATATGTGAAATATTAGATGAATTAAAACCATCATATAAATCATATAAATTGTTAATTACATTTGTAGAAGATAGAGCCGGACATGATAGAAGATATGCAGTAGATGCAAGTAAAATAGAAAATGAACTTGGTTGGAAAGCAGATGAGGATTTTGAGTCTGGTATAGTTAAAACAGTTGAATGGTATTTAAAAAAAACAAAACAAGGGAAAAAATGAAAGTAGTATTATTAGCAGGTGGATTAGGCACAAGACTTAGTGAAGAAACAGATACTAGACCAAAACCAATGGTAGAAATCGGAGGTAAACCAATTTTATGGCATATCATGAAAATTTATTCAAAATATGGTTTTAATGATTTTGTAATACTTCTTGGATATAAAGGTTACTTTATAAAAGAGTACTTTGCAAACTATTTTCTTCATCAAAGTGATGTGACTATTGATATGAAAAATGGAAAAATGGAAATACTTAATAATTCATCAGAACCATGGAAAGTAACACTACTTGATACAGGGTTAAATAGTATGACAGGCGGTAGGGTAAAAAGAGCTCAAGATTTTATAGGAGATGAACCTTTTATGTTAACTTATGGTGATGGTGTGAGTGATATAAATATTGAAGCATTAGTGAAATTTCATAAATCTCATGGTAAAGCGATGACCATGACATCTATTCAGCCAGATGGAAGGTTTGGTGCTTTAAATATTGAAGAAAATAATAATGTAACTCATTTTCTTGAAAAACCAAAAGGTGACGGTGGTTGGATAAATGCAGGATTTTTTGTTTGTGAACCTAAAGTATTTGACTACATTACTGAAGGTGATGCAACAGTATTTGAGCAATCTCCTTTACAAAATCTTGCAAAAGATGGCGAAATATTTACATATAAGCATGAAGGTTTTTGGTCGCCAATGGATAGCTTAAAAGATAAAAATGATTTAAATAAACTTTGGGATACAAAGAAGGCTCCATGGAAAGTGTGGTAATGCAAAACTTATTTTCTGGGATTTATAAAGGTAAAACTGTACTAGTAACTGGACATACCGGATTTAAAGGTTCATGGCTTGTATATTGGTTAAAACAAATGGGTGCCAATGTAATTGGATACTCACTTGAAGCTCCAACAATACCTAATCATATAGAGCTATTGGACTTAGATATAGTTTCAGTTATTGGAGACATAAGAGATTTAGAAAAACTAAATCAAACTTTTGAAGAGTATAAACCTGATATAGTATTTCATCTTGCTGCTCAAGCTCTTGTACGACTTTCTTACGAAAATCCTATTGAGACTTATGAGACAAACGTTATTGGAACTTTGAAAGTATTTGAAGCTTGCAAAAAAGAAAATGTAAAAGCGATTGTAAATATTACAAGTGACAAGGCTTATGAAAATAAAGAATGGATTTGGGGTTATAGAGAAAATGACCCAATGGGTGGGTATGATCCATATAGCTCATCTAAAGGTTGCGCAGATATACTAGCTACTTCTTATAGAAATTCGTATTTTAATCCCAAAGAGTATAAAAAAAATCATCAAACCTTACTTGCTACATGTAGAGCTGGAAATGTTATAGGAGGAGGTGATTGGGCAAAGGATAGGCTTGTCACAGATATCATGCTTTCAGTTTCAAATGGAAAAAAAGTAAGTATCAGAAACCCTCATGCCACAAGACCTTGGCAGCATGTTCTTGAACCTTTAAGTGGATATCTACAAGTTGGACAAAAACTTCTTGAAGAAAAAGTAGAATTTGCAGATGCTTGGAACTTTGGTCCAAGCGATGAAGGAAGCATCACAGTTGAAGAAGTAGTCAATAATGTTAAAAAATATTGGAATATAATTGATTATGAAATTAATGAAACTTCTAATCAACTACATGAAGCAACTCTACTAAAGCTTGATTGCTCAAAAGCACATATATTACTAAAATGGAAAGATGTGTGGGATAGTGAAAAAACCTTTGAAAAAACAGTAAAATGGTATAAATCTTTTTATGAAGAAAATGCAAAAATCTTAACAAAAGAAGACTTAGAAAGTTATATTTTGTATGCAAAAGAGAAAAAACAAGGTTGGTGCTATGATGAATAAAAAGATTAATGTAGGGATAATAGGTACTGGAAATATTGGAACAGATTTATTAATTAAAATACAACGTTCTAAATACTTGAAATGTACTATATTCGCTGGTAGAAACCTAGCTTCTTCAGGTATGAGCATAGCGGCTTCGATGGGTGTGCGTGTAAGTGATGAAGGAATTGATGTTATGATACGTGAGCCAGATATATGTGATATAGTTTTTGATGCAACATCAGCAAAAAGTCATCTGATTCATGCCCCTATTTTGGAACGCTTAGAAAAATTTGTAATAGATATGACACCTGCTAAAATAGGAATATTATGTGTACCAGCTGTTAATTTAAAAGAGGCCGTAAAGTCAAAAAATGTAAACATGATTACTTGTGGTGGGCAAGCATCAATACCCATTGCTTATGCTATTAGCCAAGTTCATCCAGAGATTGAATATATAGAATCAGTTTCTACAATTTCATCCAGAAGTGCTGGTCCAGCAACTAGAATTAATATTGATGAATATATAGAGGCAACAGAAAAAGGTTTAATGATTTTTAGTGAAGTGAAAGAAGCTAAAGCCATGATTAATCTCAATCCTGCTAACCCCGCAATTGATATGCAAACTACAGTAATGACGGAAATAGAAAACCCCAATATAGAGAGAATTACAGAAGAAGTTAATAAAATGGTAAGTAATATACAGCAATATGTACCTGGATACAAATTAATTGTTTCTCCTACTTTTGATAATTGTCGTTTACTAGTAACAGTTAGGGTTCAAGGTTTGGGTGACTATTTACCAAAGTTTGCAGGTAATCTTGATATCATTAATTGTGCAGCAATAGAAGTTGCAGAACGTTTTGCGCAAAATAAATTCAATAAGGATAAACAGTGAGTAATAATAAAGTTTTACTATATGATGTTACACTGCGAGATGGATCACATGCAATTAAACATCAATTAACAAAAGAACAAATTATTACCTATGCTAAGCTTGTTGATAGTTCAGGTGTAAGTGTAGTAGAAGTTGGGCACGGAATAGGTTTAGGTGCGTCCTCATTACAGATTGGAAAAAGCCTTTTAAGTGATGAAATTATGTTACGCACTGTAAAAGATAATTTAGATAATGCTCTTTTAGGTATTCACGTTGTTCCAGGTTATGCAACGGTTTCAAAGAATATTGCAAAAGCTATAGAGTGTGGTGTAGATGTTATTCGAGTTGCAACACATTGTACGGAAGCAGATACTTCTGAACAACATATTTCATATGTGCGTGAGAAAGGACATCGTGTTTATGGTGGATTAATGATGTCACATATGATATCACCTGAAATGCTTGTTCAAGAAGCACTTAAAATGGAGTCATATGGAGCAGAAGGTATTACTATACTAGACTCAGGAGGTACCTTTTTGCCAGAAGATGTAACCAAACGCATTACATTATTAAAACGTTCGTTAAAAGTACCTATTGGTTTTCATGGTCATAATAACCTAGGAATGGCTATAGCTAATTCGCTTGCTGCAGTAAAGGCTGGTGCATATATCATTGATGGTTCAATTAGTGGTTTTGGTGGTGGAGCAGGAAATTCTAGTATTGAACTTTTAGCTGCAGTATTTTCAATGAAAGGTATTGAAACCGGTGTTGATTTATATAAAATATTAGATGCTGCAGATTTAGCTGAGGATATTTTTAAGGTTTTACCTAAAATCACAAGTTCAAGTATTGTTAGCGGTATGAGTGGTATAGTCTCTGTCTTTTCAAAGCCAGTTGCTAGAGCAGCAGAAATATACAAGGTTGATCCTCGTGATATATATTTTGAACTTGGCCGAAGAGGAGCTATTGCTGGTCAAGAGGATTTAATCATTGAAGTGGCACAAAAATTAGCTAGAAAAGAGTAAAATATGCATAATTTTATTGAAAATGATATTAGTAAATCATTAAAAAAAGTTGTACCTAAGCTTGAAAAATTGCGTGGTAAGACAATATTAATTACGGGTGGAACAGGATTTGTTGGAAGTTGGACAGCTAGAGCATTGGCTTGGCTTAATGATGAGTTTGATTTTAAGTGTCAAATTATTCTTTTGGCAAGAAGTCCAGAAAAACTGGAAAAACTTGATGCTAAATTGTATAAGAGAGAAGATATAACATTTATTCGCTCCGATGTACGAAGTATTCATAATTTACCTCAAAATATTAATTATATTATTCATTCTGCCGCTACACCTGATAATAGAGTACACATGTCTGATCCAGTAAGTACAATGGATGTAATAGCTATGGGTACAAAAGCTGTGATGGAGGCAGCGACTCGTTTAGTTGATTTAGAGGCAATAGTGCATATTAGTTCAGGGCAAGTTTATGGTACAGAATCTTTTAATGAAGAGACATTAAATAAAAATATGTTAGGCGGCTTTTTAAAAAATGATATAAGATCGATTTATCCTGAGGCAAAACGTCATTCTGAAACAATTTGTTTAGCTTATAGAAGTCAGTATAAGTTACCTATTATCATAGTGCGAGCCTTTTCTTTTATCGGTCCTTATCAAGATTTAAATAAGCCTTGGGCCATAAATAATTTTATGCAAGAGGCATTGAATAGTCAACCAATGCGTATTGTAGGAAATGGTATGCCTCAGAGAAGTTATTTATATGCATCTGATATGGCAACATGGTTATTGGCAATTTTGGCTTCTGGTACAAGAGGCACAACTTATAACTTAGGATCTAGTAAAGGTATATCTTTAGTTGAAGTAACAGATGAAATAAATTCAATTTTGTTTAAGGAAGTTGATGTCATGATTCAAAATCTTGATGATGATTCGTCAAAGTTTATTCCAAGTATAGAACATATAAAAAAAGAGTTAGATGTAGAAGAAGTATTTAGTTTTAAAGAGGCACTTGAACATACAATAAAGTGGAATATAGATAATTTAGAAAAGTAGGAATAGTTATGAAGCAGATAAGAGTAGTAGATTATATAGCAGACTTTTTATATACTAATTTAGGTGTAAAACATGTTTTTTTGGTGACCGGTGGTGGTTCCATGTTTCTAAATGATGGGATTGCCAAACATGAATATTTAGAAGGTATTTTTAATCATCATGAACAAGCTTGTGCAATGGGTGCAGTAGCGTATTCTAAGTATAAAAATTCTTATGCAGTTGCTATGACAACAAGTGGTTGTGGTGCAACCAATGCAATTACAGGTTTATTAGATGCCTGGCAAGACAATACACCTGTATTTTTTATTTCAGGTCAAGCAAAGAAAAAAGAAACTGTATATAATTCACCTTTATCTTTAAGACAACTTGGTGTGCAAGAAGCAAATATAGTTGCTATAGTTCAATCAATTACAAAATATTCTGTGATGATAAATGAACCAAAAGATGTAGCTTATCATTTAGAAAAGGCTGCTTATCTAGCAATGATAGGCAGACCTGGACCTATTTGGCTTGATATCCCTCAAGATGTACAAAGTGCAACTATTAATGTTGAAGATATGAAGCATTTTGATTCTTCAAAAATTAAGAAAGAATATAAAGAGAAAGTTACAGATGATGAATTGAAAAATATCATTACACTTATTAAAAATTCAAAACGTCCAGTTATAATTGCTGGTAATGGTATTAGACTTGGTAATGCTATAGCAGAGTTTAAAACATTTATCCGTCATTTTGAAATTCCCGTAACTGTGTCATATTTAGGAATAGATTTGCTTTCTAGTGTAGATCCTCTATATATAGGACGATTAGGAATAAAGGGAGATAGAGCAGGTAATTTTGCAGTGCAGAATGCAGATTTAGTGATTGCTTTAGGTACACGTTTATCTGTTGCTTTAACAGGATTTGAATATAGTATGTTTGCTCGTGAAGCAACAACTATAGTAATTGATATTGATTCAGAAGAGCATCAAAAAAATACTGTAAAAATTGATCATTTTATTAATATAAATGTAAAAGACTTTTTTACTTTATTAAATAAACAAAGTATTGAATTTGAGAGTAGAAAAAATTGGATTAAAAAATGCCAACATTGGCGTGCTAAATGGCCTGTTGCCTTAAGTGAGTATGAAAAAGATAATCAAAAAATTAATAAATATACATTTGTTGAACATTTAAATAAGCATTTAAACGATAATACAGCAATAGTGGCTGATGCAGGTTCGGCTTTCTATGTAGTTGCACAAGCATTAAAAATACGAGCTAATCAGAGGTTTATTACTTCAGGAGCACAAGCCGATATGGGATTTTCTTTACCAGCAGCAATTGGTACAGCATTTGCCAAGGAAGGTGGTGTAATAGCTATTACAGGTGATGGTTCATTTCAAATGAATATTCAAGAATTACAAACAATTGCTCATAACAAATTATCTATAAAGATATTTGTGTGGAACAATAATGGATATTTATCTATTAGAACAACTCAAAATAAATTTTTTGAGGGTAGAGTAATGGGAACTCACAAAAAGACAGGAATTTCTTTTCCAGATTTAGAAAAAATAGCATATGCATATGGTATACAATACTATAAAGCTTCATACTTTTTAGAATTAGATAGTGTAATTAAGCAGTCAATGAATATGGAAGGACCTGTGATTTGCGAGATAATGTGTCCTGAAAATCAAGAGATTGTACCTACTGTTGCTTCAATGAAACGTGAAGATGGAATAATGGTGTCAAAACCAAGTGAAGATATGTACCCTTTCTTAGATAGAGATGAATTTTATGCTGAAATGATTATTAAGCCATTGGATGAATAGATGAAAATATTTATTACTGGTTCTAATGGATTTATTGGAAGACATCTTAAAGAGTATTTGTTCAAAGATGATAAGATAGAACTATTAACACCTACTAGCAGTGAATTAAACCTTTTATTTGAAAAAGATGTTGATTTATATATGAATACAAATAATCCTGATTTTATAATAAATTGTGCTAATATTGGTGGAGATAGAAAAGGTAAAAATGAAAATATTGTTTATGATAATCTTAGAATTTTTTTTAACTTAGCAAAGCATGCAGATAGTGTAAAAAAAATTATAAATTTTGGTAGTGGAGCAGAATACTCGAAACACAAATCAATAGTTGAAGTTAAAGAAGAGGAATCAAATCAAGTTATACCTTTAGATGAATATGGCTTTTATAAATCTATTGTTTCAAAGTATATAGAGAAAAGTAGTAATATTTATAATTTAAGAATTTTCGGTGCATATGGGGAATATGAAGATTATAGATTTAAGTTTATAACAAATGCAATAGTTAAAAACCTATTCAAATTACCTATAATTATAAATAAAAATGTTTATTTTGATTATATATATATTGATGATTTAGTGAAAATGATAAACTGGTTTATACATAATGATTCAAATGAAAAGATTTATAATGTAACAACTGGTAAAAAAGTAGATTTAGTTACATTAGCAAATCTCATTAATGAAACAAATGATTTCAAATCAGAAATAATAGTTTTAAATGATGGATTAAATAATGAGTATACATCCAACAATCAAAGAATTT
The DNA here is from genome assembly GCA_016744485.1 of Arcobacter sp. Taxonomy (GTDB): domain Bacteria; phylum Campylobacterota; class Campylobacteria; order Campylobacterales; family Arcobacteraceae; genus BB30. The sequence continues at coordinate 12,235 of JADGEG010000012.1, forward strand.
TAAAAGAAATAACTAGTTTTAGCTTTACTTCGCATAAAAATGCAATAAGTAAAATGAGAGAATATTTTAAAAATAATTTAGAAAATTTAGACAAAGAAACAATAATAAATGATCCATATTTAAAAAAAATTGATGACATGTGGAAAAAGGAAAAATAGTGACAAAACAAGAACAATTAAAAAAAGAGATACTTGATAAAACAAAAGAGTATTATGAGTTGGTACATAAACCACAACAAACAAAAGAGTTTATAGCTGGCAAGAGTAGAGTTAATTATGCAGGTCGAGTATTTGATGAGACTGAAATGCAATATCTTGTTGACAGTTCACTTGATTTTTGGTTAACTTATGGAGATTATTCCAAAAAGTTTGAAAAACAACTTGCAGATTTTTTAGGTGTTAGATGGACATTTCTTGTAAATTCTGGAAGTAGTGCTAATCTTCTTGCTTTTTATGCTCTTACTTCTCCTTTACTAAAAGAGAGACAAATTAATCGAGGTGATGAAGTTATAACTGTTGCAGCCGGCTTTCCGACAACTGTAGCTCCTATTATTCAATATGGGGCTGTTCCTGTATTTGTAGATATGGAACTGACACATTTTAATATTGATGTTACACAACTTGAATTGTCACTTAGTTCAAAAACAAAAGCTGTCATGATAGCACATACTTTAGGAAATCCTTTCAATATTAAAGTAGTAAAAGAATTTTGTGATAAACATAATCTTTGGCTTATTGAAGACAATTGTGATGCTTTAGGTTCTATGTATGATGGAAAACCCACAGGAACATGGGGAGACATTGGAACATCTAGTTTTTATCCACCACATCATATGACTATGGGTGAAGGAGGGGCAACATACACAGATAACCCACTTCTTAAAAAGATTATGCTAAGTATGAGAGATTGGGGAAGAGACTGTTGGTGCGAAAGTGGTATAGATAATACTTGTGGATGTAGATTTTCTCAAAGCTTTGGAACATTGCCAAAAGGCTATGACCACAAGTATGTTTACTCTCATTTTGGGTTTAATCTAAAAGTATCTGACATGCAAGCAGCTGTTGGTGTTGCTCAATTAGAGAAGTTTCCTTCTTTTGTTGAAAAAAGAAAAGAGAACTTTACTAAACTTTATAATGGTCTTAAAGATTTAGAAGAGATAACTTTGGTTGAAAAACAACCTTTAAGTGATCCTAGTTGGTTTGGATTTATGATTACACTGACAGATAGTGCAAAATTTACTAGAAATGAAATAGTAGAGTATTTGGAAAATAGTAATATCCAGACAAGAAATCTTTTTGCAGGAAATATGTTAAGACATCCTATGTTTGAATCTTTAGTTAAAAACGAAGAATATAAGGTAGTTGGAGATTTACCTAATACAGATAAAATTATGAATGATAGTTTTTGGATAGGATTATATCCTGGTATGGGAGATGATGCTATAAATTATATGACTAAAAGAATTATTGAGTTTATCAAACAATGAAAAATTCACAAAATATTATCATTAATAAGTACTATTATGCTCTCCCAGTAATTATACTTTCCATAAATTTAATTATATTTAATAGATTTTTTATGCCAATAGATGGATGGTGGACAACTTATGGATATTTAATAAATGATGGACTAATTCCTTATAAAGATTTTAGTACAGCTATTGTACCATTTTTTATGTACTTCAATGCATTTTTGTTAAATATTTTTGGTGAGAGTATGTTTACAATGCGATTAATTGGAGTAATAACAGTTTTATTCACATATTTACTATTACAGTGGTTATTGTCCCAAATAGTAGATAAAAAAATAGCTGCAATAGCTGTTTTTTCTGCATTTGCTTTAAATATGTCAACTCCAGTTTACTTAGCTTATGATTACACAAGTTTTATAGATGTATTAATTATAATAATTTTTATTATGTATCATATGTTATGCAATACGGATAGATTGTATAAGGCTGTTTTATATAGCTTTCTTCTGGGTATCGTTATTTCGGTTTTGGTTCTTATGAAACAAAATATCGGAGTATTTTTCGGTCTTTCTGTGCTTTTAAGTCTGTTTATATTTCTAAAAAAATATAAATTGATGAGTATTACAAGTGCATTTATTGGATTTATAGGAGTGTTATTGCTATTTAATTCTGTTATAGATTTAGGAGAAATTTTTCAAGAACTTTTTATCAAAAATGATGCGAAGGGTTCAGTTACTACGGTTCTGTTAAGATTTCTTTTTGATCCTTATAATCTTAAAATTTTATTGTTAGCAATTTCATTTAATTTAGGCTATATTTTTGTTTTCAAATATAAATTAAAAATAGTTGGTTATTTAGAACAGAACAGATTTTATAAAAAAATTAATTTCAACAAAGAAAAGAAAAGAATAATATTTCAAGTATTATATGCATTAGTATTGATTTTTTCTTTTATGGTCTTTTTTCATGTTGAATTTGTATATGTAAAATTTCTAATATTAATGAAAGTATTAACTATTGCAGTTATTATACATATAGCATATAGTACTGTATTTGAACAAGAAAGTGAAATTAATAATAAATTTAAATATTACATATTACTTGTATTGAGTTTAATATACACAACAACTCATAGCGCAGGATACAATTTTATTGGATTATATTTTGTTGTTGCATTTGCATTGTCTTACCTATTACATAGTTTAAAAGAATTAAAGTACATAAAATATGGAGAATATTTATTTATATTAATAATGATAAGTATAGCATTTACAAAAATAATGCAGCCTTATAACTGGTGGGGATTAACGCAAGATAGTGTGTTTAAAGCGAAATATGAGACAGAATATAAACAGTTAAAAGGTATTAAAGTAGATAAAAAGACGAAAATGTTATTCGACGTAGTCAAAAATAGTGTAGATAAATATTCAACTGAAATTAATGATACTTTATTTTATCCAGATCTTCCAATATTTTATATGTTACATCATAAAAGACCTCCGGGAAAGTTAATGTTACAATGGTTCGATTTTGCAACTAGTTCACAGTTAAAAAAAGATTTAGTTGAGTTTAAAAAAAATCCTCCAAAATTGTTAGTTATGCTAATTCCTCCAAAGTTTGTTTATAAAGGGCACTATAAATTACTAAAACATAATTTAGTACAAGTAGATTATGACAATTATTTTAATAGATTATTACTTAGTGGTAAGTATAAGATAGTTGATATTCATTATTATATGGATATGGATAAAATCAATCAAAATAAGTTTTCAGCAAAAAAGGTAGTAGTTACAAATAAAAAATTAATAGGAAAAAGTATTAATAATTTATTTAAAAATATAGACAACATGTTTCCGGGAAGTTATGAATTTAAATCTATGGTAAAAAATGGTCATATTATTAAATTTGATAAACTGTCATATAAAGATTATAATTCGATTGTTATTGATAGTGGTGATATATTGAATTTAAATATTAATTTAGAATTATTAAATGATTTTGTTAAGGACATTGGTTATGTTTTGGATGAGGACCAAAATTATGTTTTAAAAATATTGGTCAGAAATGATTAATAAACAGTTTTGTAGATTTTTAATGGTTGGTGTTGTTAATACATTATTTGGTTATGGGTTGTATTCATTTTTTGTTTATATGAATTTGCATTATACAATTGCTGTTCTTCTCTCGACTGTGATTGGAGTATTATTTAATTTTAAGACAATCGGTAGATTTGTTTTTGAAAGTAATGATGACAGTTTAGTATTTAAATTTATAATCATATATGTAATTATTTACATATTAAATGTTTCTGGTCTGTATATATTTGAATATTTTGATTATAAAAACATGTATATTAATGGTTTAATGTTATTAATTCCTTTATCAATGCTTTCATTTATATTAAATAAAAAAATTGTTTTTAAGGAAAATTATGAAAAAAATTAGTATTGTCACACCTTGCTATAATGAGGAAGGTAATGTTGAGGATGTGTATCAACAAGTTAAAACTGTAATGTTGAAGAATGAAAAACGGTATAGTTACGAGCATATTTTTATTGATAATTCTTCAGAAGATAATACAGTTAATATTTTGAAAGATATTGCTAGTAAAGACAAAAATATTAAAATTATTATAAATTCAAGAAATTTTGGACATATAAAATCACCAACGTACGCCTTATTTCAAGCTACAGGTGATGCTGTTATTCATATTGTAGCTGATTTACAAGATCCTCCAGAAATGATAGAAGAATTTTTAAAAAGATGGGAAGATGGAAGCGATATAGTACTTGCTATAAAAAAGGATAGTGAAGAAAAGAAGTTGATGTTTAAAATTAGAGAAATGTATTATGGATTATTAAGTAAGTTGTCAGAAGTACGTATTTTCAAAAACTGTACAGGTTTTGGATTGTATGATAGAAAAGTTATGGATGCACTTAAAACTATGGATGATCCATATCCTTTTTTTAGAGGTATGATTGCAGAAGTTGGATACAAAGTATCTATGCTACCATACAATCAACCCATAAGAGTGAGAGGAATAACAAAAAACAATTTTTATTCACTTTATGACATGGGTATGTTAGGTATCATAAACAATTCAAAAGTTCCTCTAAGAATGGCAATTTTTATAGGTGTATTTTTTGGTATATTAAGCGCTTTAATTGGAATTGGATATTTTGTAGCTAAATTAATATTTTGGAATACAATGAGTCTTGGTACAGCACCTTTACTTATAATGACATCCTTTATGTTTTCCATTATGTTATTTTTTATAGGTATTATTGGTGAATATATTGGAGCTATTTATACTCAAGTATTAAAACGACCACTTGTATTTGAAAAAGAACGAATCAATTTTGATACAAAGTAAACCATTTTGGGTTATATGTTTTCAAATTTTAAAAGTCTTAAATGGTTTGATATCTGTTTTATTAGTACCGATATTTCTATCTCTTAATGAACAAGGGTTATGGTTTTTAATTTTAAGTTTTGGAAGCATACTCCTTCTTTTTAGCGGTTCACAAAATGGAATCGCACTTATTTTTGGTGCACATGAATTTAGATATTTGAAAATTAGTTCTAATAAAATAATTGGAAAAGAAAAAGATAAGAACGAACTTTTATGTTTTGTTAAATATAGTCAGAATTTTTTTATATTTTTATATATAATTGTTGCCTTGGTTGTTGTTGTAGCATTTGTTCTATATATTGGAAATGATAATCATATAAATTTAATTTTTATTATCTATTCACTTGGTTTGATTTTATTTGGATTAAATTACTCTATTTTAACATATTGGGAAAGTTTTGGAGAGATAAAGCAAGCATACATTTTAAAATCTTTTTTAATGGCATTTTCCCTTGGTTTAAATATATTGTTTTTAGTAAGTGGTTTTGGTTTGTACTCATTAGCCTGTTCAATGTTTTTTTCTATGCTTATCGGTTTTGTATATCTGTTTATTTATTTTTATTCTTTTATTAAATTGATATTACAAGCAAAAGGAAAAATAAACAATTTAAAGAAAAAAGTTTTTCAAAATTATTTTTCTAAAAATTCATTTAGTATGATTAGTGGATTTTTATTATTTCAAATATATACACCTATTATCTATTATTTTGAAGATGAGGTATTTGCTGGTAAAATTGGTCTTAGTATTGCTGCTTTTACTGCACTTTTTGCAGTAACTACTTCTTTATTACAGGTAAAATTACCAATGATTATTAATTTGATTGCACATAAGAGATATAATGAAGCTAGTAATATTTATTTTAATATTAATAAAAAAATAATTATTCTTTATACTTTTTTAA
>JADGEG010000182.1 GCA_016744485.1 Arcobacter sp.
TTGATTTATTTACAAATATAAACAATTCAAATTCTAAAGAATTAGCAAATCAATGTGTTAGTTTAATTTAATCATAAGCTTGAAATCATATTGCTATATTACCATTGCAGTTAGTGCTATTTTATATATGAATACACAAACAAATAGAATAAAACCATTACTCTGGATAAGATAAAATCATTTATGAAAATATATGAAGATATAAAAAGTAAAAAAATAGATGAATTATATAATGAGAAAAAAGAAGTATCGAATAATGTAATAAATTTAAAAAAACAATTAGAGCAAATTGAAGTTACAAAGAATTCATTTATTGATAAGCAGGTAATTATTCAGCATGATATTCAAGATATAAAAAATGGAAAATTTTTTAAAGATTTTATATTAAATAGAATTTCTTCGAATGACTATTCTAAACATTTAGGATTAATTTCTCTTATTAGAGATGATTTTAAAGAACTTGAAGAATTTTTATTATCTGATACAAACAATGAAAAATATAATATTGATAGAATTGTATTATACATTGATGATTTAGATAGATGTTCCGATGATTTAGTTATTAATGTTTTAGAAGCAGTTCATTTATTATTATCATTTAAATTATTTGTTGTAGTTGTTGGTGTAGATTCTCGCTGGCTAAAAGGTTCACTAGCAAATCATTTTAAAAATTTTAAAGACATAGATGATATTACCCTAAACAATATTTAGAAAAAATATTTCAAATTCCTTTTAAAATTAAAGATTTAATAGATGAAGATAAGAGGAGTTTTGTTAAAGATATTTTAAAAGATAATATTATTAATACAGAAGAAGATATAGCAGAAGTTAATAATGCAGATGCATTAAATAGTAAGATAGTTTATAGTAATTTACGGCATAAAGAAATGACAGAAAATGATGGACAAAAAATTAATGAATTAATTGATAGTATTGAGAAAATTACACCAAATATACATAAAGAACTTCAATTACTAGAAGAAGAAATCGAATATATTGAAGTACTATCTAAATACTTTGGAGATACACCAAGAACATTAAAAAGATTTATTAATACATATAGAATAATTAGAAGCCACGAAGATATAAATAATATTCTTGACGAATCATTTAAAAATTATAAAATTGTACTTTTATTATTGAGTGAATCTTTTTGGAATGAATGTAATAATGGTGAATTAATTGATGAATTAAAAAAAGATTATACATCAGTAAATAAAATTAAAAAACTAAAATTAGAATCTTTTATTCAACGATTTAGTTTTGATATGTAAAAGGAAATGTTATATGGAAAAAATTACTAAAACAATGGTAGAAAATATTACAGGATATAGTAAAAATCAAGTTAATTATATGAAAAACAATTATCCAAAAGCTTTAGAATTAATGAAAAAGGGATTACTTTTTGAAAAAATAGAAAGAGAAGAAATAAAATATGAACTTTTACTTTTACCAGCTTTCATATCTTTAGCAAATTGTTCTGCATCTATTTCTATTTTCATCTATGTGTCCTTTGGTATCTTCTATTTTACCAGCTTGACACAGATTTTTGAACAGTCCCCCTGCTAGATTTGAAGAAATAAATTTAATGTTACAAAATGAAATGGTGGCTTAGGAATAGATAAAAAAGTGTCCTGATTTAAGTTACCACTCCAGTTTTATTAAACTCATATGTAAATCCTATTTTATTTTTTATATTTGGTAGTTTACCAAATATTCAATTTTTTAGGTTTACACAGTTATTTTTACACTCTCTATTTAAACAACACACTAATTTTAATTAGATATAATAGATAAATATTTTTTGCTACCCTATCAGTGCTACCTAAAATAGTATAAAAATGTATAAAAAATACGAAAATGGGTAGCAATAGGGTAGCACGATTCAAAAGATTTTAAAATAAAATTCAATAAACCCTTTAATATAGGGCTTTATATAGGATATAAATAATATGGTATTAATGATTGATAACTATGATAGTTTTACATATAATATAGTGCAATATTGTATGCAGCTTGGTGCAAACTTAAAAGTTATAAGAAATGATGAATTAAATATAAAAGAAATAGAAAAATTAAATCCTTCAAAAATTATTATCTCACCTGGACCCTCTACTCCTGATAATGCAGGTATTTGTTTAGAACTAATTAAACATTTTGCAGATAAACTACCAATTCTTGGGATATGCTTAGGGCATCAAAGCATTGCTCAGGTTTTTGGAGGAAAGGTAATTCGTGCAAAAAATATGATGCACGGTAAAACATCTAACATACAAGTCATAAAAGATACTGCCTTATTTAAAGATATTCCAAAAGAATTTATACAAACAAGATATCATTCTTTAAGTGTACAAAAGAATAATTTACCAAGTAACATTATAGTTACCTCTCTTAGTTTAGATGATGATGAAATTATGTCTTTAGAAATAAAAGATAAACAAATATATGCGGTTCAATTTCATCCTGAATCTATTATGAGCCAATACGGTCATGAGATACTAAATAATTTTTTAAAAATATGATAAAAGAGCATTACTATAAGTATTTATTTTATATAATATTTATCTTAACTATAGGTATATTATTTTTTATATCAAATACTTTAAGTATTTCGTACAAAGAAGCATTAAATGTTTTTGTAAATGAATCAATGTTATCTTATATTACAAAAAGTTCTATATATTTTTTTGGACAAAATGATTTTGCAATAAGAATTCCTTTTATTTCTTTTTATATTTTAAGTATTATTTTAATGTATTTAATAACTAAAAATTATTTTAAATATGAATTAGACAGACTCATTTCCATAGTTTTATTTATGTTTTTACCTGGCTTATTAAGTGCTGCTTTATTAGTAAATAGTGCTATTGTGGTGACTTTTTTTACACTTTTATATATTTATTATTATCAAAGAATGAATAAACATTGCTACATACTATTAGTTCTTTTTTTATTTGTAGATAATTCCTTTGCAATATTATTTTTTGCTTTATTATTTTTTGCTAAGTCTTCAAAAAATAGAACTCTTATGATAGTTTCTTTCATTCTTTTTATTTTATCTATGTATATTTATGGTTTTGATACAGGTGGTAAACCAAGGGGATTTCTTTTTAATATGTTTGCAATTTACTCATCAATTTTTTCTCCTTTATTATTTATTTATTTTTTTTATTCAATATACAGAGTAGGTCTTAAAGGACAAAAAGATTTAACTTGGTATATTTGTATATCTGCACTTTTTTTATCTTTTTTATTCTCTTTTAGACAATACATACCAATAGAAGATTATGCTCCTTATGTCATAATTGCTATTCCTTTGATGGTAAAACTTTTTTTTCATACTCTTAGAATTAGATTGCCACAATTTAGACGAAAGCATTATATTATATCATTTTTAACATTAGTAGTTTTAAGTATAAATATTTTTTTAACATTATTTAATAAACCTATTTATTTTATATTAGATAATCCAAAAAAACATTTTGCTTTTCAATATCATTTTATTAAAGAATTAGCTTATTTATTAAAAAAAAATAATATAAATGATATTGAATTTAAAGATAAAAAACTAGCATTACGATTAAAATTTTATGGAATAAATAAAGGTACAAAATATTTTTTATCAAGAAAAAAACTAGCCCATTTTGATAAAAAACTTACTATTTCATATCATAAAAAAGATTTATATACTGTATATTTAGTTAAACTCTAGTGAAACACTCTT
>JADGEG010000183.1 GCA_016744485.1 Arcobacter sp.
TTTGTCTCTATTGAACCTTGGTGTGGAATTGCAGATAATATTAATACTAATCATAATTTAAAAGATAAAGAATCAATTATAAAAAAATCAAACTTTTAATAAAACTCTATTTATATAATTAAACTAAAGAATAAATATTATAACATTATAATGAATAAGAAAGATTTAAGCATTATATTATTATAATGTTGTAACAATATAATAAAAGGATAACAAATGTCAAACAATAAAAAATTTGATAATATATTTAAGAATATGGAAGATATTTCAAAGGAGTTACGACTAGAATCTGAAATAATCCAAGATGAATACCTAATAAATGGAAGTATTAAATATTGGAAAGGAGCTAAGCAAGATGTTTACTCGCCCATATGTTTAAAAGATAATAAGCAAGTAAAATTAGGCTCTTATCCAAAACTTACACAATTAGAAGCACAACAAGCACTTGATTCTGCTATAAAAGCATATAATTATGGAATGGGCGAATGGCCACAAATGAAAGTAAGCCATAGAATAAGAGCTGTTGAAAAATTTACTTTTAATATGATACAAAAAAGAGATGAAGTAGTAAATCTTCTAATGTGGGAAATTGGTAAATCGCTTAAAGATTCTCAAAAAGAATTTGATAGAACAATAGAGTATATAAAAGATACAATATCAACTCTAAAAAAGCTTGACAGAAAAACATCACAACTTGAAATAGAATCAGGACTTTATGCACAAATAAAAAGATCACCCTTAGGTGTAACTTTATGTATAGGACCTTTTAATTACCCTCTAAATGAAACATTTACAACACTAATACCTGCACTTATTATGGGAAATGCAGTTATCTTTAAACCACCAAAATTTGGAGTTTTATTACATAAACCTCTTCTTGAAGCCTTTAGAAATTCTTTTCCTGCTGGTATAGTAAATACTTTATATGGAAGTGGAGAGGAGCTTTTAACTCCACTTATGAGAAGTGGAAAAATTGATGTATTAGCCTTTATTGGTAGCTCCAAAGTAGCAAGTCAATTAGAACACGAACATCCAAAACCAAATAGATTAAGATCAGTTTTAAGTTTAGAGGCAAAAAATGCTGCAATAGTTATGCCTGATGCAAATTTAGATGTCACAATAAATGAGTGTGTAACAGGAAGCTTATCTTACAATGGACAAAGATGTACAGCCCTAAAAATACTCTTTGTACATGAAAATATAGTAGGAAGTTTTTTAGAACAATTCAATAAAAAAATTGATGAGATAAAATTTGGCATGCCATGGGATAAAGATGTACAGATAACACCATTACCAGAAAAAAATAAAACTGGATACTTAAAAGAGTTAATAGATGATGCAATATCAAAAGGCTCAAAAATTGTAAATAAAAATGGAGGAACTATAAAAAACACTTTTATGTTCCCTGCTGTTTTATATCCAGTAAATAAAGATATGAGAGTTTATCATGAAGAACAATTTGGTCCTATAATTCCAATACTCACATATAAAGATATAAAAGAGCCTATGCAATATTTAATGGAATCAAATTATGGACAGCAAGTCAGTATCTTTGGAAATAGTTCTGATGAAATAGCCAAAATGATAGATAGTTTTGTAAATCAAGTTAGTCGTGTAAATATAAATGCACAATGTCAAAGAGGACCAGATATTTTCCCTTTTACAGGTAGAAAAGATTCTGCTCAAAGTACTTTATCTGTTAGTGATGCCTTAAGAGCTTTCAGTATTAGATCAATGGTTGCAATAAAAGAAAATAAAGAAAATAGACAAATAGTTACAGATATTCTAAGAGAGCATAAATCTAATTTTTTATCTACAAATTTTATTCTTTAAAGTAAAATATCATGGCTATAGCTATTATGACCTCAAGTGGTGATTATGCTGGCATGAATCCAGCCATTGCACATTTTGTTAATTATTGTCTAAATAAAGATTTACAAACCTATTTTATTTATGATAGATTAGAGGGATTAATAGATGTTAAGATAAGAAAAGCCTCTTACTCATTAATTAGTAGAATAATGCATCTTGAAGGAACGATACTTCTTTCATCTAGATCAAAAAGGTTTTTTAAATTTAAACATAGAAAAAGTGCTTATTAAAATTTAAAAAAACATAATATTGATAAAATAGTAGTTCTTAGAGAATATGGGTCTTTTAGAGCATTAAATTAGTTTTATAAAGATTTTGGTATAAGGTTTGTTGGTGTACCCTCAACTATTAATTAGGAAGAAATACTGCTTTAAATATAAATTAGAAGTTCAATTAATGCAATGATAGATACCTCTAATAGAGCTTGTGTTATTGAAACTATGGGTAAGGACTGTGGTTATTTAGCTTTAGTATCTGCCATTGCTTGCGGAGATGATGCTTGTATTATACATGAAGCACAATATAATCTTCAATCTTTATCAAAAAAATTAAAAAAAGATAAATAATATATAGTATTCATAAGTTCAGAGGGGTCAAAAATGACTAAAAAACTACATTTGTTAGTTTGTTTAATATTATTTATTTATGACACAAAAATAAATTTATCTTTTAATTTTTAAACAAAGAAGAACCAACTCTTATCATATTAGAGCCACATTTAATAGCAAGTTCAAAATCGCTACTCATACCCATAGAACAGTAAATAGCACCTTTGTCTTTAAGTTTATCAAATATTTTTTTTGTAATTTTAAAAGATTCTTTTACTAGCTTTTTATCATTTGTATTTGCACCTATACTCATAACTCCTAAAAGTTGAATATTAGGACATTTAGTAGAAATTTGTTCATATACACTAATAGCTTCACTTGAACTCACACCTGTTTTTGATTGCTCATTTGCTGAGTTAATTTGTAATAAACATTTCATTGTTTTATTTTTAGCACTTAATTTTTTATTTAGCTGTATTGCTAAATTAAAAGAGTCTAAAGAGTGCATTAAAGATGGATTTAAATCTATTAAATTATTTATTTTATTACTTTGCAAGCGTCCAACGAAATGCCATTGCAAAGGTAAATCTTCAAGTTTTTCGTTTTTAAGCTTTAAGTCTTGTATTTTATTTTCTCCAAAAGCTCTTTGACCTGCAGTATAAAGAGTGCTTATATCTATAGCCTTAGAATATTTTGATATGGCAATAATGTGAACAATATGGTGAGCAGACACATACAATCTTGCACCTTCAACTTTTGTGATTATTTCATCTAAATTTTGTATTGCTTGTTTTTTAGTCATATTTATTCTTTTCTTTAATTTATTAATCTAATAATATCATTATACATTCCAAGGAACATAAGAGATCCCAATATTACCCAACCTACAATTGTAAGAACCATAAAAACTTTTTCACTTGGTTTTCTTTTTGCAAACATTTCATATAAATTAAACATAATATGTCCACCATCAAGTGCTGGAATGGGTAGAAGATTTAATACTCCTAAATTAACTGATATTAATGCTGTTATACTCAAAAGTGCTATAATGCTTGATTGACTTGCATCCGATATGACTTTTCCAATAGTAATAATTCCAGCCACATCAGAGCTTGGTATTATTCCTTGTAATAGTTTTTGAACTCCTTGAAATATCATTTTAGACGACTGATATGTAGTTTCATACGCATATACTAAAGCTTGGTCAAAAGAATAATTTATTTTTATAAGTTTAGGTGCGGCACTAATTCCTATCATTCTTTTTTTAATATCTTCTTTAAAAAT
>JADGEG010000184.1 GCA_016744485.1 Arcobacter sp.
AAGAATAAGTCCAAATAATATAGCTTTATCTTTATTGGTATTTTTATTATTATTTGGATTTTTAGAAGCTAAATTAAGCATCTATTCTTTTTTACTTTCATTTTTGGTTTTAATATTTTTTATAAGTTTATTAATATTAAAACCAAAGATGATATTAGGTGGTGGTGACATCAAATATATGATGCTTGTCACTCTTTATTTAAACCCTTTTTTATTTCCTTACTTTTTACTAACTACTGGTATAATTCAAACATTTTTTTTACTATATTTTACTAAGATTTTAAAAAGAAAAACAGCTCCTATGATCCCTGCTATGTTTTTATCTGTTTTTTTCATACAAATTTTTATATAAATACTTCAAGCAATATAACTTCAGCACTTATTTAGCTAAGTTTGGTCAAAATATTATGATATGTTTACTTTAAAAAGATAAATAAAGGAAAATTCTGATGAAGAGAGCTTTTGTAGATCGAATATTATTGGGATTTGTTTTATTTATGATTTCAGTATTTTTTTTAGCTACTTTGTTTGATGAACAAAAAGTAAAAAATGATATTACGAATTTAAAAACACTAGCACTTGATACAACTAATACCTTAGCTAGTCTTTATATTAAAGGTGTTAAAAATGAAAATAAAACATTTAAAGAAGCAATATGTTCTGCCCAAAAATTAGCAAAAAAACTAGCACAAAAATCTCCTTTTCCAAACAATGCTTACGCTGTAGAATGGAGATCTTCTGATTCTTCATCTTTACCTACAACTGTAACGGTTAAAACAGCTCCATATAAAAGTGATGTCTTTTGGTATAGATTCTTAAATAAGAAAAGCTTTGATCTTAAATCTGTATCTTATACTGCTGATTTAACTTCTTTTAAAAAAGAAAAAAAGTTTACATTTGATTCTACTCCAGATGCTGTACAATATAATTTAGTAGGAATTTACGAATCAGGAGAAAGATCTGATGGAACTAAATGTGTAGAAGATAATCCAAAACCACAGATAGTGATGGTAAATAAAGACAATATGAATAAAGGTGATATTTTAGGAGGTGGTTCTTTTAGTGGAAATGCTAAAATATTTTTTATAACAAATGGATATCAATTTGGTAATTTCCAATATAATCCTGCTAGAAATAGTTCAATGAGTATAGAAGATACTAAAGTTGAATTTACTAATTTATGTAGCGCAAATACAAGTAATAGACCTATATATACAATTACTGATGATGATAACAATAAATATATAAGAGAATCTGGGAATAATAAAAGACAGAATGTTATTTTTGAAGATAAAGACTTAAACATTGATGGGGAAAATCATACACATAAAATTAAAAAAGAAGAACACAATAATTATTTATATTTTGTAGAAGATACAAAAGAAATGAGCACTGATGAAGAAGAAATTGCAAAACAATGGCGTGAAGATAATATAAATGGTAGAAAATGTGATACTACTATAGTAAGAGATAAATCATGCTTTGATCAGTGGGAAGAACTTGCATCTGATAGTTCAAATAATATAAGTAAAGAAGAAGATGTTGGCAACGAATACATTACAATAACAGAAAATATATCAAGCCAAAAAAATCTTAATGCAAGCCAATATTCATATGATGCTGATTTTTCTGATATGTCTTTTGGTGTGAGTATTTCTTATACATATATACAAAAAAAAGAAATCACTCAAGCTGATACAATTATAAATTCTTTTACTTGTCCCCCTTAAGTGATATTATGATAAAATAAATTTTTTATAAAGGTAAATTTTAATATGGATTATAAAAGTTATAAAAACCATTCAGATATAGTCTCTACTTTAGAAATTAGAAGAGAAAACTTAGTAGAAATTTTACAGCTTTATGTTTTATTATCAAATATTGATAAACTAACATTTATGAAGTACGACTTTCAATATAATAATTTTGCATATAGTTTTACTGTAGATGGTCATGATATTATAGAAGATGATTTAAGCTTCACACAAAATAGATATGCGATTATTTTAAAAGATCGTGATATTATTTTTGGAAAAATTGTTTTTAATAAAAGAATATGGTATAGAAAAATTATAAAAGATCTTCTTAAGAAAGCAAATTTAAATCTTAGAAGAATATTTGAAATTGAAAAAGATTTAGTTTACCAAAATACTTCATTGAATATATTTGTCGTATCAGATAAGTCAACATTAAAATTTGCAAATAAACTACAATCTAATCTTGAAATTCTTTTGCATGCAAATATAAAGGTTATTGAAGATATAGAAAAGATTAAAAAGACTTTATATTTGAAAAATGCAAAAAACATTATAGTGTATGCTGTTCAAGATGAAAAGTTAATTAATGAAACAAGACACATTATAGAAGAATTTAATGAATTTGTAATTGTTATTGGACCAAATGATCATGCTTTATCATTAACTTGTGGTAAGTTATTAATTGAAAATTATGTTTGTATTGAAACATTCTCACCAGAGCTTATTAAAAATATGGTTATTAATACAAAATATAAACTTTTAAATAAAAATAAACTAAATAATAAAATAATAGCTCTTTCAGGTATCTCAGGGGGAGTAGGCACTACAACTATAGCTATGAATACAGCTGATTTATTAGCTATAAATAACCCTAATAAAAATATACTTTATGTTGATTTATCTACTAGTAAAGCTATTAGTAATTTATTCTTATCTCAAAATCCTGTGCCGTCAACTAGTATTATTGATTTAGTTAATTCAAATGAATTTAATATAAAAAAGAATCTATCAAGAGGATTAGTAAAAATTAGAGAAAATTTTTACAGCATAACTGGTATTCAAAAACATATAGATATAGATATCCTAACTCAAGAAACATTCGCAAAAAAAATAGTTGAGTATTTATTAAAAGCTAGTGAATATTTTAATTATATTGTTATTGACATAGGTCGTGCTGATGCTTCTGCACTTAAAAGTACTATTTATGATATTGCAAATGAACTTTGGATTATAACTGAAATGAGTCTTCCAGATACTTCTAAATTAAAAACATTTTATGCTTTATTAAAAAGAGCTGGTTTAAAAGATAAAATAAATTTTATAATGAATAGAATTGATTCTTTAAATGAAATATCTTTATCTGATTTTAAAGCTATTATGAATATTTCAAAAGATGATGAAGCGGAACACTATAGAATTCCAAATGATTATAAAACCTTAGGTAAATGTTGGAATTATTGTGAACTAGCTTCACAAATAGCAAAAACATCTATATTTATCAAAGAATTAAACAATATTCTTATTGATAAAAGATATATTAAAAAAACAATTGAAGTTAAAAATAATAAAAAAGGTTTTTTATCTTTTTTGACTAACGAAGAGGGTAAATAATGTCTAATTTAAGAGGACTTATTTCTGATGAAGAACATAGAGAAGACATTAAAAAACAATCTTTTGAAATACAAACCACGACTAAAAAAAAACCAGAAATTAAATCAGAAGATATAAAAATAGAAGATAAAAAACATGACGACTCAATACTTCAATTTCCTATAATATACACAAATAGTAAACTTCTTGAAATAGCTTATGAGATAAATGATACTTTTATGTTAAATTTAAAGTCAGATAAAAAATTAACCACAAATTCTTTAAATGATGTTTTGCCTGAATTTATATTATCTTTTAAGCAAACAAATACGTTGAG
>JADGEG010000013.1 GCA_016744485.1 Arcobacter sp.
CTAATATCTGTTTGAAAATTCTTTTTATATTTATTATAAGAAATAATATGATTTTTAATTTCTAATTGTTTTTTTATTTTGTCAAATCTACTTTTAAAATATGTAGAAAAATTCCAAGATATTCTAAAACCAACAGAATAATCTCTTTTTTTATAATCAAAAGAAGTATGTATTTTGTCATCATATTCATTATAAAACGTATTATTATAATGGATATTAATTTTAGGTATATTATTTTTTTCATAAAATTTTATTTCATTCTGTACTTTCTGAATTTGTTTTGTATTTATTTTATTTCGTATTTTATTAACTGTAAAATAATTCAAATTAAATTCGTTTTTATTATGTATTTTTTCTAAAATAATATTATCTAACAAAAGTATTTTTGTTTCATAATATAGTTTATTAATATTATCTTGTAATTTCATATTTTCAGCATTAATTTTATTTTTAAGATTTAATATGTCATTTTCTTCATTTAATGTATTTAATGACGATATTAAACCTTGCTTTAAAAGTTTGGTTTTCATTGTATATTTTTTTTCATATAAAGATAATAATTTATTTAAAATTTTTAAAGTTTTTCTTTGTTTATATATTTCAACATAAATATCTAAGAGTCTTATAGATATTTGTATTTTTTGTTCACATATTTCTAAAGTTTTGATTTGTATATCTTTTTTATATGTATTAAGTAATGTGCTTCTTAAGCCAAAATCATATAAAGTAAATCGTGTATCAATTAAAAATGCATTTTTATATTGACTATAAGCTATATTATTTTTTTCTATATCTTTTTTTAAATAATTTAAATTATATATAAATTCAATATCAGGTAAATACCCAAGTTTTTCATGAGAAATAGTTTCTTTAAGTATTTGTTGTTCAATTTTTAATTTTTGTATTTTTGCACTAGTTAAATATGACTTTTTTAAAATATTTTTAAAGGTTAATATTTTTTTATCCTTTTTTATAAATTTGTAAATTTTTTTATTTGTATTTTTTAGTTTTATTTGTTGTGATTTAGTAATTTGAACTTGATTATTAAATTCTTCAATTCTTAAAACTTTAACAAAACCAAATTCAAAATTATATTTTTCGTTTTTATTAGTAAAACCAATAATATTTTTCATATACTTTAATAATCTTTTTTTATATTTTAATTTAGAAATTTTTTTATATTTATAGTTTATATATAATGCTTTATATGAAAATTTATTTATTTTAATAAAATTAAACCTTTGTACATAGCCTGATTTATCTTTTAAACTACACCAAGATTGTTTATTACACTTATCTATAAGAATAATATCATTTTTCAAAAATACATAATTTAAATTTAAATCTTTAGAATAAATATACATATAACTTAATAAAAATATTATTGTATATTTTAAAAAAATATTAATCATAATTTTCTATTAAATCAATTATATTTTTCAATGATTTAATAGGAATTGTTTTAGATATTTCAATATATTCTATAAGTATTTTTGTTGTTTTGTGATGTGAAGTTTCATTTTTCATCTTGTATCCTTTTATATATTTTTTAAAAAAACTTGAAAATAAATTTTTAAAAAAATTATTTTACTTCATAATAAAAGATGTAAGATTTAAATAATTTTAATATGTGGTTCACTGATAATATTTTTAAAAATGCTAAATATTTCGATAAAACCTAAAATTGGTATAGAAAGAATATTATTTACTTTTAAGTTTCGTTTATTTGACTTATTTGTATTCTTTTTATAAAATTTATTAGCTATATCATAATTTTACATAATGATATATACTATTTCATTATTTATATGAATTCCAATAGAACTACATACATGTAGAGTATTCATAATATATATTCTTTCTACAAATATTCAAATTTTATTTGTTTTCTGATTTTAAAATACCTGCTTTTTTATATGCTTCAATTGTATCAATCATTTTTGGGTCTTTTAGCAAGTTCTCTATTACTGAAACAGAATATAAGAATCCTGGTAAAGACATATTTATAACTGTACCACTTTTCATTTTTATGTCATTATTTGTTTTATTATCTTCTGATAATACATTTTCTAAGTCTTGACTTGCTAAAACCATCTTGACAACACCATTATTAAAATTAATTCCTACTATCGTATCTGCATATATAGCTTTCATAACTCATCCTTTTTATTTATTATATAATAAATAAATAAATAATCTTACAAATTTTTAATGTATATTTAATACTTAAAATAAGTACAAATTTATTTCATAAATAATTCAAATATTAAAATTATTTTTAAAATATTTATCTATAAATAGGTATCACTTTAGGTTATTGTTAAGTATAAAAACTACAATAATATTTAAGCAATTTTACTTTGAATTCTTTTATTCCAAGATAATTCAATTTGTCCTACAAAATTATCTGATTTATCAGTCATAAAAGCATATTCACCTTTACTAATATTGGCAGTTGCCATAATTTCTACTAATTTATCAATAGTATTATTATCCAAATACTCATACGAAACTATTTCACCATTACTATTTGTTGTTGCACTAGTAACAATAGCAGCTCGTTTACTAGTATCTTGAAAATAATCACTAACTTGTAATGCTCCAAACTCTTCAAACCATTCTTGAGTTTTCAATCTACTTTTATCATCTGTTTCTTTTTTATCTTTTGACAGTCCATTATAAGTATGCACAATTAAATCATTTTCTTTTTTCTCAAACCAAACATCTTTATATGAAAAATTGTTAAATACAATAAGGTCTTCACTGCTACTATCAAGTATTTCTCCTTCAATATTTTCATTTGTCATTACAAAAACATCAGCACCCTCTCCACTTAAATATTTATTATTCAATCCACCTACAAAAATAGTATCTGTTCCACTTCCTGTACTTATAACATTACTTTTTGATTTAGCTCGAAGTTTTACTGTATCATTATCAGCTCCTGTTTCAATAATCCCTTCATAAGAATATATGTCAAGAGTATCTCTACCCAAAGCACCCATAACTTTATTTTTATTTCCAAATATTTTAGCTTGATCATTTCCTTCACCTAAATAAACAAGATTTTCTGCTCCCATTACAATACTAAAGTCATCACCACTTCCAGTATTAATATCATGATAATTCCCAGTTGCCACCACATAATCATCTCCACTTCCAGCAGTTACTCTACCTCGTGTTCCAAATACCCATAGTTGATCATTTCCAGCTCCACCCATTAAAGTATTATATCGTCCAGAAGATACTGCAAAATCATCACCACTTCCACCAATAAACATATGGTTTTGACCCATTAAAACAGCCGTATCATCTCCACTATTTCCAGAAAAAGTATTTCCTTCACCCATTAAATATCCAACATCATCACCTTCACCTGCCCAAACATTGTTATTCGTTCCAAGTAATGCTATTAAATCTTTTCCATGTCCACCCCAAACAAAATTTTGTGACCCTAAACTTAATATTAAATCTCCATCATCACTCATATATCCAGTTTGCGTAAAAAAATCTAATACTTTATCTTTCATATTTGCAGCATCTCCTACAAGGGAATCTTTTAAATCTTTTACTAAAGCTGGTATTTTTGTTATTATATTTGGTAAAGAAAAATCAAACAATGATGGCATACTTAAACCTGAAAAGCCAAATGATTTAGGAGACTCATCTTTTTGTGTACTAACTTCTGGTTCAGGTGTTTGTTCTGTTTTTTCAAGTGCTTCTTTTGAAACAGTTGAAAAACCTAATGCTTCTAAACCATTTTTAATCATGTGTCCTCCTGTAGAACCCATGGCTTTAACTGTATTCCATATTTTTGTTGGATTTGTAAATATTGAATATACATCTTTGTAACTATCTTGTAAAATTGTTGAAAACAACTCTTTTGTTAAATTTTTAAGATCTAAATTTCTTCCATCTTCTGCATATACTTGCCCATTTTGATTATACCCATAGTTAAATAACTCACCCACGGTTATATCTTCTGTTAATAAGGCTAATTTATTTTTAATTTGATTTCCCATTTGTGTCTTTAAATCACTAGATGAAAAAGTAAAAGTATTCGTAGGTGCTCCACTACTTGTAAACCCTTGTTGCATTATTCCTAAAAACGAAGCAATAGTTGTATCTAAAACTGACTGTATATTATCTGCAAATATAAAAGAAAAATTTCCATTTGCTATTACAATATCAGAACCTCGTCCTGCAACTGTAAAGTTTATAGAAGTATTTTTGATAGATGCTTTCATTTTTTTAAATTTTGCTTTTCCACTATCTTTTATAAATGTTTTAAAACTATCTTTGTATTCTACTTTAGCCTCTTCAATACCACCACCTCCTACAAGGTTATTTAGATATGCTTCTGTATCATATCTAACCCCTCTAGTTGAGACTTGATTCTGACTGTTTACATCGAACAAAGTTGTATACTCAACACTACTAGTAAGATCTAATACACTCATAGAACTTGTAAAAGTTTTTGCTTTTTCAAAACTCCACAACGTCTCTTGCTCATCTTTATTTGAAGCAGCTATTTGTTTAAGTGTTTTGGAAATTCCACTAGCACCATCAAATGGGTTTAAAAAAGGAAGTACTGGTATTGATTTATCAAGCATTACAATAAAATCATTTCTATTTCCATAATTATAATCTATATTTCGTTGTCCTATTAATACTTGTGCTCCTTCAAACGCCACATATGAACCTACTTTTTGTGTATGTTTTTGGTTAACACTTCTATCTCCAATACTTATTAAAACATTATTATCTCCAAACATCCCTGTTTTATGTCCACCATCTCCTATTTTTATATCTATATTAGTACTTCCTTTATATAAAGTAGTATGCTCACCATCTCCTACATTTATTTGAATATTTCCTCCAATACTACTTTTTTTACTTTTTGAGTTATTTGAAGCATTTGATTCATTCATTTTTTTGTTAAAGTTTTGAGAAGAATGTTTTGTTGTGTCACTTGCTGTTTGGAATTTAGTTATATCTTCACTAATATCTTGCATTTTATTACTATCAACCAAACCACTATCATTATTCTGTATTATTGCAGAATTTTTTGATAAACTATCTCCAACTTTATTTAATTCAATATCTTCTATATTTTTATTTTTTACTACGAACCGGTTTGAATCATTATCTAAAGTAGAAATTTTAACTATCTTTTCACTTTTATCTCTTTTATATTCAACTTTATCTTGTGAGTTTTTATGAAACCAATCTGCATTTCCTGTATCTGAAGTAATTTTTCTTCCATCATCTTGAACTGCAACATAATTGTTTCTAACGCTTACATTAGAATTTATATCATATTGTGTTAATGCATTAAATAATTCCTGTCCAAAATCAGATGTTTTACTATTCTTATTACCTAATTGACAGCTTACTAAACTTACATTTTTTATACGAGCATTATTTAAATCATTATTTAATATTTTTAAGTTTTGTGCAAGTTTATTGACACTTCTTCCTCCAAGCTGTTTATTATCTCCTACAGTTATATTTCCATATCCAACAGGAGTTACTCTTAGTTTTCCTTTAATATCAGGTATATTTTTTCCATAAATTACTTTGTATTCTCCATCTTTGCTCATTTGAATAATAGTAGTTTGTTCGGGATGTTTTTGTGCTAAATTTTTAGAATACTGTCTTACAGTTTCATCATTTTGTGTTTGTATAATAATTTGATGATCATAATTACTCATTTTTTTTCTATTACTTGCTTCATTTAACTCGTGTAAGCTTTGTTCATTTAAAGTATTCCAAAACTCCAAAGGCATATCTTTGGGAGTTTTTATTTGACTTAAATGTTGAATATTAGTATTATTTTCATATGTTTTATTTGTTATTTTTATTATATTTTTAAGCTTTTTATCATCAAAGTCTAATTCAAAAGTATCAAATAAAGCTCTGCTAAGATTAAGTGAAACATTATCGTTACTATTTTGCTTTTTCATAGTTTTTTCTTTTCCATCTTCCATATACTTAAATGTATTTCCATATTGACGAACTGTTATTACTTCAGCTTTATTAATAACATCTATAAAAGGAGATATAATTATTTTTTCACCATCATCATTATAATAAACTTTTTCTATTAAAATATATTTATTTCCAATTTTTGAAGCTTCCATTAACTTTTGATTAAAAACAATACTATGATTTTTATCATAAGGTGATTTAATTATTTTGTTTATTTTTTTAATGTCATTTAATGTTTCACTAACTACTTCTACAAGGTTTAATGAGTTAACTAATGCACCTCTTAATTTAGAATCTTCACTTGGAATTGCATTTTGAATATTTTCAACTTTTTGTTTTAATTCAGACACTTTATTTTGTAAGGTATTTTTCAATAAAATCTTATCTTCATTAGATAAAGTTTTCTTATCTTGCATCATTGTAATATTTTCCAACATACTCTTATAGCTTACATTAAATTCTTTAAATGCAAGTTCTACATTTTTATTTCTAAGTGCATTTAAACCTTGTTCATCTTGATTTATGTTTTTTTCTATTACTTCTCTTGCATTTGCATTTACTTCAAAAAATAATCCTGCTAATAGTATATTAATACTTTCTTTATTTTTTCCATTTAAAACACTTGAACTGTCTAATTTTGATAAATTATTTAATCCTTTTTTTAAACTATAGTCAAGTTCTAAATTTCCTTTATTATTTGTTATAAAATCTTTTAAATATTCACTAAATTGACCAGTTCGAATATAACCATTTTCAGAATTTATACCATAAGTATATTTTGCAGCATACCCAACTGACAAATGAATAACAACAAAAGTAGCAGATAAACTAGAAGCTAAGAGCATTGCTTCACCAACATTGTATCCATGTTCTGTTCCATCGTAAAAATTATTTGGTTCTCTTGATTTAAGCTCTGCTGATAAATATCCAGAACCTAACTCAGCTGATGTTTCAGCTACTGCTCTATTTAAAAATTTATCTAACATTCCTCTCCAATGTTTTATATTCTTAATACTAGAAAAAAATGAATATTTATTTTTTTTATTTTCTTTAGCTATTTTTTTACCAATAATTTTAGAATCATTAAAAGTTTTTTTAAGTGATTTTTCAACCTCTGCTTTATTTATGGCAAAAAACTTACCTTCTTTTGCAAGTTTTACTTTAGTTGCAGCTATAGTTGCACTAGATGCTAAAACTCCTAACATAAACTGTTGATACATTTCAGTATTGATGAGATACTTGGTGTCATTATTTTCTTTTTCAACATTAAGAACATCTGAAACACCAGTATAAAGTCCTATATTTAATCCACTAGAAATTCCACAAGCAACAGTATATACTGAAGTAGCAAGTGTTGCTTCAACAAGTTTACTTACATTATCATTTTTAGTGTCTATTTGAGCACCATTTGGCTTTAAATTTTTATTTGGTAATACAAATTGAGTTAAAAAACTATGTAAAGTTACAGTTATTAGTTTAGCAATAAAAGTTTTGAAAGAATCTGGAAGTATATTTGCTGGACCAAAACTTAAGGCAAATTTAATTGCTGGTGTAAAAAAATATGATATTCCATGCTGAACAAGAGTTGTTTTAAGTGCTGATAATATTTGATCTCTATAATCTACCCTTAAATCTCCTGTATTCATTTCATTTAACATTTCTTTCGCTACTTTACTTATTGCCTTATCTGCTATAAGTGCTGTACTATTACGAAGTTGTTGAATTGTTTTTTTACTTTCAAGAAAATTTTTAATTTTTAATTGCTGTTCATTTTCCATTAAAGGATCAGGTATTATTTCATAGTTGTGTTCATTTACTTGTGCATCAATAGCTAAAAATAAAGAATTATTTTTATTTGTAATATTAGCTTTTTTATTTATAAGTCCTTCTTCATTTATATTAGCAATACTATAAACATATTTACCATTAATTTCTTCCCTTATAATCTTTATAGATTTGTTATATTCTACAGAACTATCAAAAGATTCAAGTATATTTTTATACTTTCCATTTTTATTTTGTTCATATACTTCTAATCTAATATTATCTTTGTCTAATGTAGTTGCAACATAATCAGGTAAACTATCATGAAAAAGCTCACCATCTGAATTTTCAGCTCTTATTCCATTATTTATTGCATTATTATATATTTCTTCAAAATTTATATTTTCTAGATTTTTTTTTGCATTTTTATTTAGAATTAATTTAGGTTCATCTCCTTCATTAAAAGTGTGTTCATTTACCAAAAGTTGTACTTTTTTATTATGCACTTCTTTAAATATATTATATGTTTGATTATTTATATTTAATTCAATATTATATATTTCTCCTATAGATGTTTCAAGTTTTAATTTTTTATTATTGTTAAAATATTGTGTTTTAACCCCATCAACTTGAATTAATTTTTCCACATCGTTTTTATTTAATTCTAAATTATTTGTAGTATAAGCTGTAAATGTTTTTAAAGCATCATAATTACCATGTTCGTTCTTATAAAAAATATCATACTTTTCATCTACTTCATTGTAAATTGCTTTATAATTAAATGAGTTTTCATTATACTTAGATGTAAAAGTAATTTCTTTATTGTCTATATTATTACTTAAATTAATTTTTTCATCTCTTTGTAAAGTATCTATATGTTTTTTAGAAAATTGTAAACATTTTAAATCTGTATCTTTAGTAAAAGTACTTAACGAAATAATCTCTTCAAAAGATTTATCTATATTTTGATTTAATGATAAACTACTTACTCCTTCATCAATAGCTCTTAGAATATCTGTCATATTTTTAGAATCTTTATCATTATTATTAAAATCAGTACCTGCTAAATAATCTTGTCCATCTTCTGAAGCTGTATGTCTAGTATTAGAATATTGTGAACCTGTATGTCTATTTTTAATTGTTAAAATTGTTGTTTTTTTATAAATTTCTTTAGAATCTTTATCTTTAATAGAAATTGTATATTTATCTTTTTCTTTCATATCATCAATACTTTGTAAAATAGAATCTATATTCTCACTTTTCCACATTTTACTTGTATATATTTTATTATTAATATGTATACTTCTTTGCTTTTCATTAAAAATTTTACTTTTTTTCATTTCATCTAAGTTATCAAAATCACTTGATGCAAGAATTGAAACCAATGATGATAATCCACTTGAACCATTTTCTTGTAATGATTTTAAAGGAACATAATCTAATGTATGTGAAGATACATTAAATTGATTTCTTAATGATCCTGTAGCATCTACTAAAGGTTGTTTGTCACCTTCAAAAATAGCATATGCAAAATCTTTATCTTTAGATACAATCATAGCAGTAATAGTATCTGATAGTTTTAAATGTAAAATTTCTGGATTTAAAATAACTTTTTTTGTATCATTAAAAAACTTTGTTTCTTTTTCTGTAAGTGTATTTATATCACTATAATTTTTTATTTCACTATTTATATCTGGTTTTAATTTATTTACAATGCTCTCCAAATTCTTAATAGAAAAGTTATCATTATCTAAAATATCTTTACTTCCTAAGTGTTGGCCATAAAAATCAACTTCAGTTCTTTCTTTTTTTATAGGAAGTTCATTCATTGAATATGTTGTTTGTACACTTAAATCATTATCCTTATTATCATTACTATTTTTTCTAAGATCATTTAGATTTTTTAAAGCCTCATGATAAGAACTTATTTTAGACTTTAATGCTTTTATTTTATCTAAAATATTATTATTTGCTTTAAAAAATATTTGATTTTTATTTCTTGTATTTATTCTTAATGCCATTTGAGCTTCATGTAAACTTTTTCGAACTGTATTTTCATAAAGTGTTTCTGTTAAAAGTATATCTGAAAGATTTTCATTAACTAATATTCCATCTTTTATGACAATATTATTAAGTGTAGAATTTGTACTTGCAAATGAAGTATCAGCATACAAAATCTCCTTAGAAATTATATCAGAAGTATAAAAAACTTTATAGTTTTTTAGATAAGTAATAACCCCTTTTATTCTTTGAACACTAATTATATCTCCTGTTTTATAAATTCCAAAATCTCCTTTATAATAAGCATTTTCATAAACACTTAAGTTACCATGAGAATTTAGATAAATAGCATAATCAATTGAATTATAAGAATCATTAATATCTTCATTTGATAAACCAATTACTCTATTAGTATTAGTTTCATCAACAGTTGTTGATACGTACCCATCGGTTTTTATTCCTTTTTTAGAAAATGTTCCTGCATTCCAATGACCAACACTTGTTTGTAAAATATTATTTCTAAAAAATTTTAAACTTTTATTATTACTTTTAGTAAATACATCTAAACTAATTTCAATATCTTTTAAAACTGCACCCTTATTATATAAAGCAGTTTGAACATATAATGTTTTATGAAATGTACTTGTTGATGTATATACAAGATTATTATTATGATAATATTTTATAAAAGAACCATCTCTTTGAACATCAAAAATATCTCCTTTGTTATATACTGTTAAAGAAGTTTTTTGATTTCCTTTTTCCATAATACAAAACTTTGAATTTTCATTTAAATAAATAGCATGATCTATTGTTGAAAAACTAATATTATCTTTTTTATTATATGATAATCCTATGGCTTTATTTGTAGTAGTTTCATCAATTGTGGTTTTAATACTACCATCGTTTTCAATTGTTTTATTTAAAAATGCTCCTGCATCCCAAGAAGTATTATTACTAATTTTTTTAATACTATTATTATTGACTTCAACACCTAATATAGAAGTAAAAAAGTCATCTTTAATATTTACATTTATCAAAGTAGCATCTTTATTTCTAAATGAACTATCGAAATATAACTTGTGTGTTGATTGAATTAAAGAAGTATAAAAAATTTCATCATTTTTTAAATAATCAATATTGTCACTTGTTCTTCTAACTTTAAAAACATCTCCTTTTTTATAGGTTCCAAAATTTCCTTTTAAAACTCCATTTTCATACACTGCTAATGTTGCGTTATGCATTAAAAATACTGCATAATCTATACTATTATAATTTTGATTTTTATTACTATTTGATAATCCAAACATTCTGTCTTTATTGATCTCTAATACTGTAGCACTCACACTTCCATTTACACTTATAAACTCTTTTGAAAATACTTCAGAATTCCATCCAGAATTGGATGTTTTAATAAAATTATTATCATTTTTACGAATCCCTGCCATTAAGTATTTTTCTTTTCCAAATTCTATATTCATTAATGTTGCACCCGTATCATTTAAAGAGGTATCTAAAAATAACTCTCCTCTTGATTTTGTATTAGAAACATAAAATACTTTTTCATTTTTTAAATAAGAAATCGTATCCCCTCTTCGTTGTACTTGTAATACATCTCCTGTTTGATATCTTTCTTGACCTCTAGGTGATCTTTTTCCTATACCTTTTTCAGTAATAAATATATATCCTCCTTTTTCTAAAAAAATTGCATAGTCAATATCATTATAATGTTGATTTTCATCTTTATATGAAAGTCCTATCATCCTTGCTGTATTTGTTTCAAGTACAGTAGTACTGACCCTACCATCTTCTTCTAAATATTGATTTGAAAATGCTCCTGCATTCCAACCACCTATTGAAGACTTAACAATCGAATTTTTTTCTATTGTCACTCCCTTAATACTTGATTGTTTAAATAGTTCTTGCTTTCTTTTTTCTCTTAAGTATTTTTCTTTTCCAAATTCTATATTCATTAATGTTGCACCCGTATCATTTAAAGAGGTATCTAAAAATAACTCTCCTCTTGATTTTGTATTAGAAACATAAAATACTTTTTCATTTTTTAAATAAGAAATCGTATCCCCTCTTCGTTGTACTTGTAATACATCTCCTGTTTGATATCTTTCTTGACCTCTAGGTGATCTTTTTCCTATACCTTTTTCAGTAATAAATATATATCCTCCTTTTTCTAAAAAAATTGCATAGTCAATATCATTATAATGTTGATTTTCATCTTTATATGAAAGTCCTATCATCCTTGCTGTATTTGTTTCAAGTACAGTAGTACTGACCCTACCATCTTCTTCTAAATATTGATTTGAAAATGCTCCTGCATTCCAACCACCTATTGAAGACTTAACAATCGAATTTTTTTCTATTGTCACTCCCTTAATACTTGATTGTTTAAATAAATTCGAAGAATTTTCATAACTATATAAAAAATCAAATTTTTCTTGGTTTTTTTCTACTTTAGTATTAATTTTATTATCGACTTTTAATGAACTTAAATTAAAAGTTTCTTTAACTCTATTTTTTGCTTGTAGTTTTTTTTCATTAGCTTGATTATTTGCTATTTGTGAATCATTTTTAACTTTAGCTAATTTTTGTTCATGTTTTTGAGAAGCACTTATAGCTTTAACTTTTTTCTTATTAGCATTAAATTTATTTTCTTCTATTTTGCTTTGTTCTGCATTAATATCTACTTTGTCAAATGTCTTTTGTACTTTTTTTAATGTATTTTGTACTTGTTGACTATATTTTTGTATATTTGAATTCATACTGTTTTGCATAGTTGAAAATTCATTTCTTAAGTGACTTCCATTTTTTATAGGGCTTGATTTATTGTGTTGATTTTGCTTATTTTGTTCTCTACCTAAACGTCCAATTTTTCCGTTAAAATCTATATTATATCTTTTATAAGTATTAGAATTTAAAGTTGTTATCTTTTTGTTGCTTAAATTTTTATTTGATAGATATATTTGTATTTCTGTATTTCTATGGTTAAAGTTTTTTCTTCCTGTAATTTCTATTTCATCTATATTATATTTTGCATCTAATCGTATTTGTATCCAAGGATTTTTTTCTTTACCTGAAGTGTGAGCAAAAGTATTTTGATTATTATCTATAAGATTTATCTGTGTATAATTATAATCCCATATAGAAGACATTTTTATGTCTTCTATATGTTTAGTAATATCTTGATTATTTGAAAATAATTTTATCTCACTTAAATTTAATATCCTACTATTAATATCTATATTTATAGTATCTCTTCTAATTAGAATATATTTATATTTATCAGTTTTTTTTATTTCTTTAGTTTTTAATTTTATTTGTTGATTTTCTTTATCAAAAGTATCACTATTTGATTCTAAACTACTATCTAATAACTGTGAACTTTCATTTATTAATTGTTTTTGTATAAAATCTTGTATTTTTGTCGCATTTTGTTTTAAATCTTCTTCTTTTACTTCATTTGTTTTATTTCTTAACTCAGTTACTTTTTTATTTTTATTTTCTATTTTATTTTGTGCTTTATTTACATCTTCTGTAGCTCTATTTTTATCTTTATTTGCATTATCTTGTGCTTTTTGTGATTTATTTGTTTGACCTTTTGTTTTATTTTCAAGTTTTGACTCACTACTGTTTTTCATACCTTTTTTATCATATTTGTTTGTATTACCATCTTCACTTGTGTCTGTCACACTTGCACTTAAATCATTGGTGCTTTCTTCATTGGCTTTTTCTTCTTCTAAAGAATAACTGCTTCCTTCTAAATTTTTTGGTGTTTGCATTTTTGGAACAGTATGTCCATGTGGGGTTACAGTTCCTCCTTCGTCTGCATTAACTAATCGTGATATTGTTCCACTTGCTAATATTGAAGTTCCTGTTCCTTTTAACTCTTCTAATAGTGCTTTTGCACTCTCTTTTACATTGTCTTTTAATTTTCCTTTTTTTATCTCAAAGGCCAATCCGTAATAGTCACCATTTCCTATTTTTATTGATATATTTCCTCTTCCAAATCCTGCATATATTCCTAAACCATCTCCGTATTGTATATTTAAGTTATATTTCCCTTTAGCTACACTAATACTTGTTCCATCTCCTACTTTAGTATTAATATTTAAACTTCCTATTTGTCCGTTTATTACCATTCCATCTCCTACAACTGTATGAAGATTTCCTTTTCCATGCATTAATCCTATATGTAATCCATCTCCTACTTTAGTGATGATATTTCCTTTTCCTTTGGCAACTGCTACACTAGAACCTGAACCAACTTTTGTGATAATATTAACTTTTCCTCTAATTCCATATAAACTATCTCCATCTCCAATAGTAGTTATAATATTTGCTTTTCCATTTGCAAAAACCACATTTTTCCCATTTCCTATTTTTGTAATAATATTAGCACGTCCATGGGCAATTACATTACTTGCACCTCTTCCTATATGTGTAATAATATTTGCTTTTCCAATAGCAACAACATTTAACATTCCACCATTTGAATTTTTTATTTCTTCATATGTTGAACTTCCTAATGTTTTTATTCCATCTATTACTGAATTTAGTACATTCATAGGATTTGAAGTTATATCTCCTCTTGCTAAAAATCGATCTTTTAATGCAACAGGATCACTTACTTTTCCATCAAGAGGGTCTATTGTTATATTTAGATCTTCTAATGGATTTATTTTTGTAATAATATTAAAATCACCTTTTACTAAAGAAAAAGTATTGCTTTTCTTACTACTAAAATGTGTTACAATATTTACATTTCCATATAAACCAACCCCTAGCTCACCATCTCCTACTTTTGTAATTATATTAGCTTTTCCATGTGCAAGTCCTACAGTTATTCCATTTCCTATATGGGTCATGATATTAGCTTTTCCTTGCATTAATGCTAAGGTTAATCCATCTCCTACTTTTGTATAAATATTTGCTGTTGAATTTGCCATTAAGGCTATACTTGTTTTATTTCCTATGTGGGTGAAAATATTGGCATGTCCCCCTATCATTACTGATATACTTAAACCATCTCCTACTTTTGTAAAAATATTGGCTTTCCCACCATACATTACTGCTAAACTTATTCCATCTCCTACATGTGTATAAATATTCCCTACTGAAAATGGTACATTTTTTGAAGGTGCAAACATTAATGCTATTGTTATTCCATCTCCTACTTTGGTAAATACACTTCCCGCTCCTATCATCACTGCAGCACTAATCCCAGTTCCTACATGTGTAAAAATATTTCCACTTCCTTGCATTAATACCATTGTCATTCCATTTCCTACTTTTGTAAATGCATTTGCACTTCCTAAAAGTAAGCCAAATGTTGTTCCATTTCCTACATGTGTAAAAATATTCCCTATTGTTCCTTGATACAATATTCCTATTGTTAATCCATTTCCTACTTTTGTAGCTACATTTAAACTTCCACTCATTAAAGCTATACTTGTTCCATCTCCTATATGAGTGAATATATTTGCATTTGATATCATCCCTACTATGGTTTTCCCATTTCCTATTTTTGTAAAAATATTAATAGCTCCTGCCATAAAAGCATAAGTATCTCCTTGTCCTATTTGTGTAAATACATTTCCATTCCCTAACATCACTGCTATATTTAAATCTTCTTTTTGTCCACCTACTTTTGTAAATATATTACCCATTCCTATCATAACTGCAATAGAATCACTATTTCCTACATGTGTAAAGATATTGGCACTTCCAAACATCACTGCTACACTTAATCCATCTCCTATTTTCGTTAAAATATTCACTCCACCAAACATAACTGCAATACTTCGTCCAGCTCCTATATGTGTTAATATATTTGCTCCACCTGCCATTAACGCATATATATTCCCATCTCCTAGTTTGGTGATTATATTTCCTCCACCTAAAAGTCCTGCATATATATTTCCATTGCCTTTTTGAAATATTGAATTTATTCCTCCTGCCATTAAGGCATAAATATTTCCGTTACCATATTTATTTAAAATATTACCTCCACCTAACATAAAAGCATATATATTCCCATTTCCTTTTTGTTTATATATATTTACTCCACCAAATAATACAATTATTGTTTTTCCATTTCCTTCTTTATTTATTTTATTTACAATTCCTAATCCACCTAATATTAATCGTCCAT
This sequence comes from Arcobacter sp., assembly GCA_016744485.1. Taxonomy (GTDB): domain Bacteria; phylum Campylobacterota; class Campylobacteria; order Campylobacterales; family Arcobacteraceae; genus BB30. The sequence continues at coordinate 15,923 of JADGEG010000013.1, forward strand.
TTCCTTTTACATTTACAATGTTTCCAAATACTCCACCTAAGATAAACTCATTATCCCCATCACCTTTTTTTGTAAGATGATTAATAGTAGCTCCTCCTAGTTTTGCTCTTAAATTTCCAATTCCTCTCCAATTAATATGATTCCCTCCACCTAATAATTTTAAGTTTCCATCTCCATTTCCTACTCTAGTTAAACTATTACCAAATCCAGCTGCTATTACAGAAGTGTATCCATTTTGTGAATTATTTCTTAAAACATTTGCAAGTCCAGCTCCTATAAAGGTAAAATTTCCACTTCGTGAGTTTAATTTAACATTATTTCCATAACCTGCTAATAATGCTGTTAAATTTGCATTTCGTGCTGTTCTTTTTACTTCGGTATACCCACCTCCACCTCTTACAATTATATCTCCATATTCTGTTTGGTGGTTTATTTTATTATATAATCCTACCAAACTAATATTTGCTTTATAGAATTCATAAGAACTGCTATCATAATGTATATTATTTTGAAATTTTTTGTATCCTTTGATATTTATTCTACTTGATGCTGCTAAACCTACATATGTTAATTTTCCTGTTAACATTGTTATATTAATTTCAGTATCAAGACCAATACCATAAATATTTACGTTTCCATCTAATCCTTTTCTTGTAACTAAAGTACTTACTGCTGCTCCATATAAATGAGTGTCTCCATAATCAGTTCCATGATAAATATTATTTCGCAAACCTCCTAGTGTTGCATATACATTTCCATTTGAACCATCATCTAAATATCTTCCTTTTTTTTCTATATAATTTCTTCCTCCAAGTGCCAATACTTTTGTATCCCCATTTATTGAATGATGTCTTACTTCATTATTTAACCCTGCAAGATTTGCATCTACATTTGATGTTATTCCTATTCTATTATATTTACCATTTCCTGCAATACTATTTACTATTAAATTTCCATGACTTACTGTACTACTGACATTAACATATGCTCCAACTCCTATTAAATCTAAATTTCCTGTAGATTCTTCATTTCCATATTCATCTTTAAATTGTTGCTCTAAATCAATACCAACTAATGCAGTTGCACTTTGTATACGACCCTTTAAAGATTCAGGAATTAAATTAAATATATTTGCTCCATGTCTTTGAATATTCATATATGCGGCACCACCTCTTACAGTTATATCTCCATGTGTGGTTAATAATTGATATTTTGTATATGCTCCAGCAGCCCATACATTTATATTACCTTCTTTTCCAATACGTGAAATATTACTATACGCTGCTACATTTCTTATAGTTAAATTTCCATAATATCCTTGATGATTAATCTTTAGTCCTCCACTAGCACCAACATACAGTAAGTTTCCATTACCTGTTTTGGAAATATCCGTCCATCCTCCTGCACCAAAAACCTTTAAATCTCCCCATGTATCTATTATCTTAAAATTAAACGCGGCTCCAGTTACACTATCATCTCCACCTTTAGTGAAAATTCCACTTCCCCAACCTAAATTTATAGATACTGCAAAAATATTATCATTACCTTCACTTCCATTATATGTTCCAGAAAAAAAATACTCAACACTTTTAAACAAACTTTTAAAGAATCCCATAGTTTTTACCTTTTTAATAGATTAGTATTAATATACAATTATAATATAGTGTTATAAAT